>JBCBSA010000123.1:0-7988 GCA_039819425.1 Planctomycetota bacterium | reverse complement strand
AGGAACGGCGGTTCTTATGCTGTAGTTGGGAGACGCGGGAGGCGGGGTCGTTGAGGTCGCCGAAGGCGATCGCCTCGGTGGGGCAGGCCCCCTGGCAGGCGGTCACCACGTCGCCCTCACCGACGTAGGGGTAATCGTCGAGTTCTGCCAGACGCGCTTGTTTTTCCGGGCCGTCGGGCAGGGCGTCGACGGCGGTCTTGGCCTCGGACCACTGGGCCTTGGCCGTGATCTTGGCGCGGGTGATCCGCTGGGTGCAGTAGGTGCACTTCTCCATCACGCCGCGCATCCGCACGGTCACGTCGGGGTTGAAGACCATCCGGCGGATCTGGTCGATCACGTCGACCTGTTCTTGGTCGGGCATCTGCAGCCAGGGGTTGTTGGAGATGCCGCCGGGCTTGCCGGTGTTGCGGAAGCTGCCCGAGTCGAGCTTCGCGTGGTAGTCGAAGTAGTTGAACCGCCGGACCTTGTACGGGCAGTTGTTGGAGCAGTACCGCGTGCCGATGCAGCGGTTGTACACCATCGTGTTGAGCCCCTCGGTGTCGTGCACCGTCGCGGCGACGGGGCAGACCTGCTCGCAGGGGGCGTTCTCGCAGTGGACGCAGGTGATGGGCATGTGCACCGCGTCGACCACGTCCTCGTCGGCCTTGTCGAGCTTGAAGTTCTTGGTCGCCTGCGGCTTGCCGCGGTAGTAGCTGTCGACGCGGAGCCACTGCATCTCGCGCGACATCATCACCTGATCCTTGCCGACGATCGGGATGTTGTTCTCGCTCTGGCACGCCACGACGCAGGCCCCGCAGCCCATGCACGCGGTCATGTCGATGCTCATGCCCCAGGCGTGCTTGTCGTTGAACTGATTGGCCGGCTCCCAGCCCTCGACCAGCTCCGGATCGAGCAGGCCCTCTTCGACCATCGCCTCGGCCCGCTCCTTGAGCTCGACCGCGCGCTGGGCGAAGTGGTCGGACAAGGGGGCCTCGTAGAGTTGCAGGGACACGTCGCCGTGGGCGTCGTCGTTGGCGAACGACTTGTTGCCAGGGCGGCCGAGGTCTTTCTTGTAGTGCTCGAGGGTGGCCTGCTTGACGATCGTGCCCTCGTCGCCGGGCTTCTTGCCGGTGCGCTTGTCGAGGGCCCAGGCGGCGGTGGCGTCGGTGCCGTCGCGGTCCTTGCCGCCGCTGAGCCAGTTGGGCCCGAGCTGGCCGGGGTCGATCAGGTGGTGGATCGCGGTCGTGGCCAGGGGGTGGGTCTGGCCGGTCTTCTCCATCGTCGCCGAGTAGGCGATGCCTTGGCCCGCGGCGGCGCGAATCCGGTAAGCGTCGAACCCGACGCCCTGGGCGATCCGGCCGCCGGCGACCCGGCCCTGACCGAGCGTCAGCACCACCACACCCGGCGCCTGCCCCGGCGTGATCATCACCGCACAGTCCAGCGTGCCCGCCCGGTCGTCGCCGAAGCCGACGGTGATCTTCACCACGTCGCCGTTCTTGAGGCCGTACTCGAGCGCGTCGTCGACGCTGATCCAGGCGGGGTTGTCCCAGGTCATCTTGGTGACGAGTTCGGGGACTTCGTGCAGCCAGCCGTTGTTGCCGTAGCGGCCGTCGTAGGTCTTGGGGTCCTGGCGGAACGCGACCTGCAGGTCCTGGTGGGTGACCGACACGCCGGTCGCCGAGGCACTGCCGACGCTCGCGTCGATCAGCGGATACGCCGAGTCGGCGATCAGCCCGTCGTGCACCGCCGCCCGCCACGCGTCCTCGGCCGAGGTGTCCACCGGCCCGCCCGGCCACGACGAGGTCCGCACGTCGTAAGACTTCGCACCGACCGCCGACGACCACGCCCGCCGCACCAGGTCGTACCCCGCCGTCGCCTCGTCGCCGCTGACCAGCGCCAGCACCTCCATCGCCGACTTGCCCTCAAAGAGCGGCTCGATCAGCGGCTGCTGCAAACAGATCGTCCCGTCCCACGCCCGGCCGTCGCCCCAGCACTCGAGGTAGTGCGCCTCGGGCAGGTGCCAATCGCAATACGGCGTGGTCTCGTCTTCGTAGGCCCCGAGGTGGATCGACCGGTTGACCTTCGTGATCCCCGCGGCGAAGTCGAGGTCGGCCGGGGCGTTGTAGACCGGATTGCCGCCGAGGATGAGCAGCGTGTCGACCTCGCCGGCGTTCATCGCGTCGGTCACCCGGGCGATCGCGTCGACCTGCGAGCCGTCCTCGGCGGCGGGCTCTTCGGTGAGCGACACCGTCCGGCCGAGGTTGCCCAGCGTCTGGTTGATCGCCCAGGCCAACGCGTGGACGCTCGCCGGCTGACCGTCGCCGACGACGACGAGCGATTGACCCTTGTTTTCCTTGAGGTCTTTGGCCAGCTTCTCGGTGAAGACGCGCTGCGCCGCGTCGAGCTCGGGGCTCACGCGGAGCCCCGGCACGCCGACGGCCCGCGCTAACGCGTCGAGCATCGCCGGGACCACCGACGGCTTGACCTGCATGTGCACGTCGGCGTTCGACGAGGTCTGGTTCAGCGCCGGCCCCACGGCGTACACTCGGCTCATCACGCCCTCGTCGCAGGTCCGCCGGTTGGTCGCCCAGCCGCGGGCGTGCTTCGCGGCGGCGGGGTGGTCGCCGAGGAAGTTGCTGTCGAACGACGCGAGCACCATCGCCTTGGAGACGTCGTACTGCCCACGCACCGCCCGGCCGAACGCCTGCCGCGACCCCTCGATCGCCGCGTCGCGGTGCAGCGGCTCCCACGTCGTCCACGTCGCGTTGGGGAAGTGGGCGAGGAAACGTCGCTTGACGTCGAGGAACGCCGGGCCGTGGTTCGCTTCGCTGACGACCGCGATCTTCGTGTCGGCGGGGAGGCCGGCGATTTCGTTCTCGAAGTCGGCCCACGACGACCGCACCCGGCTCCGCTCGTCGAGCGGCCCGGTGTACCGCGCCACCGATCGGCTGCGGTCGGGGTCGTACACGTCGAGGATGCTTGCGAGCGTAAACGAGTCGGCGGCGCCGATCCGCAGCGTGCCGTCGGCGTAACGCTCGGGGTCGCCGGCGATCGGGTGCAGCGGGCTGCCCGCGACGTGGATCGGCCGACCGTCGAAGCTGGTGACGAACACGCCGTGCGCCACGCCGCCGCGCTGCAGCATCGAGGCGTACGTCTCGGGCACCCCCGGCATCGTCCCCTCGGGCCGGGCGTTGTGCGCCACGACTTTTTCTTTCGGCCACCGCCGACACCCCGTCAGCGTCAGCCCCGCCAACGCCATCGACGCCCCGGCCAGCTTCATGAACTTACGCCGCGACATGCCGAGCAGCTCGTCGGGGTCGTAGTCGGGGAACTCCTGGGTGATCTTGGCGATCACCTCGGGGCTCTGGCTGTACTCCTCGAGGCTCTGCCAGTACGCCCGGCCGACGTTCTCCTGTGCCGCGATCAGGTCGCGCGGATCGACCGGCGGCGGCGCAGCCGCGGCGGCGTGGGGGGCGGGCAGGGTGGCGGAAGAAGAGGAAGACGAATCGCGGGTCATGGTTTACCGGTGGCAGGTCGAGCACGCCTGCATGTAGGCGGCGTTGTGGACGTTGTACTGTTCCTTGATACGCAGGCCGACGAGCAGCTGGGCGGCGTCGCGGTCGCCTTCGCGGATCGTCCCCGCCTCGATCGCGGCGATCACCTCGGGGTCGTCCAGCGGCGTCCACGCCAGGTTGGTGACTTCGCTGGGTGGACGCAGGTGCTTCTCCGGGGCGCGGTGGCAGTCGATGCACCAGCCCATCGACAGGTTCTCGACCTGCCAGACGCCCTCTTCGCCCATGCGGTCGACCCGGCCATGGCAGCTCACGCAGCTCACGCCCTTGGTCACGTGCGCCGCGTGGTTGAAGTAGGCGTAGTCGGCGATGTCGTGGACCTTGATCCACTCGACGGGCTCACCCGACGCGTAGGCGTCGTGCAACGCCTTGAGCTTCGGGCTCGACTTCTTCACGCCCGCCGCGGTGCCGGGGTTGTGGCAGGCGATGCAGGTCTCGACCGGCGGGACCGCCGCGAACGCCGCCTGGTTCACCGTCGTGTGGCAGTACGTGCAGTCCAGGCCGAGCTGACCGACGTGCAGCTCGTGGCTGTAGGGGATCGGCTGCTTAGGCTGGTAGTTGAGGTTCAGCGTGTTGGGGTTCAGCCCCAACCCCACGACCGTCGGCACGTACATGCCGCCACCCATCGCGCCGATCAACAGCAGCGGCAACAGATAATTCGCCCAGCGGGGGAAAACGAACGGTTTCGACGAGTCTTGGTCAGCCAACGAATTCAAAGCCCTGGTTCGGATGCGAGCGGTGGGACGGCCGCGGGTTCAAGCCTCGCGGGAGATGCCGTTGCGGAGGGCCACACGCTTCGATTGCGAAGACGGTCGAACACCGTCTCCAACGCTCCGACACCAAACCACATTAACCGGTTGGCTTCGACCTGACAAAGCCATCCTTTGTGTCCGAAAACGAACGTTTCCGATATCGGATATGTCGTAAGACTAAGTCCACCCAAGCCCGCCGTCCAGCCGGCCGCCGCACGGAAAAAAACGTTTTTTTTCGCGTCGAATGGGAGCGGATTGGTACGACTTGCCGCCTCCGCAACAACGCCGGGTCACGACGCCGCCGACGGGCGAACCAGCACCAGCAACATCAACATCAACGCCCCCGGCCAGATCGACGGCGACGCCGCGTTCGCCAGCAGCCCCGCCCCCAACGAAACAAACACCCCCGCCGTCAACACGCCCCACACCGACACCATCGCCCGCCGCTTGCCCGCTCCGCCGTCGGACCCGGGCCCCGCCCCTTCGTCACCCCCGAGACCTCCGCCCAAACCGCCCCGGAAACTCGACCCGTACACCCCCAGCGTCGCCGGGACCGCCAGCAAAAGCCACAGCACCGGCAGCAAGAACCACGCCGCCACCCCGTCCCACGGCAGCCGACCCATCCACGGAAGCGCCACCGCGATCCCCACCGCCGCGCTCGCCGTCAACCCCGACCACGCCCACCACGCCTCGCGTCCTACGCTCGCGCTCGACTTGTCGGGGGGGGCGCCCGGCGTCGCACGCCCTTGACCCGGATCCACTTCCCGCGTTTCCGCAACCAGCCCTGACTCGTTCATCACTCAAGCCTACCCCAACACCACCCTCGTTTTAAAGTTGCGCACGATTCTCATTTGGATCCAGCCAGAGCTTGAGGTCGGCTACGACAGCGTCCGTAAGGACTTAAACCTCAGGGCACGTGAAATAATACGGAAGTCCAGATTCACGGCTCGTCCGACCGATGCAGTTGGAATTGGTGGTTTTACTGAGTTAAATCGGGTTTACTCACACGGCGCAACGGCGTATACTTAAAACGTAATCAAGCCCCCGGAAGGCGGTGAGTTGGGCTTCGGCCCACTCGCCGCTTTTTTTTAAAACCCGCCGCACCACGCATTATCCATCTTCACAGACCGCGTGGAGTTTTCGATGCGATACGCTCGATATGCTGAGGGGATGCCGAACCTCGCCTCCCCGAAAACGATCCTCCCACGGGCGCTCTTCGCCGCGGCTTTGGCGATCCTGACGGGCTGCGCCGGGTCTCAGCCCGAGCCCCTGCCGCCCCGCCCCCAGATCGTCGCGGATACCCCACCGGCCGCGAGCGCGGGTCCGTCGCCCCTCGACGCCGCCTCCGCCAACGACCCCACGCCCCCCGACGTCGGCCACGCCTACGCCGCCGACGCGTTCCCCGTCGAGGCCATGGTCGGCCAGATCGCCGGCCAACCCATCTACGCCCACCAGATCCTCGGCGGCCTCGAACTCCAACTCGGCAACCTCGGACGACGCCTGCCCAGCGCCGCCTTTGAGAACCAGGCGCGGGCCCTCATCCTCGAACAGGTCCGCGGCCTCGTGCAGGACGCCCTGCTCCGCGACGAGGCCGAACGCAACCTCGCGCCCAGCCAGCGTGAACAACTCGCCTTCTTCGTCGACTTCCAACGCCAGGAGTACCTCCGCCGCTTCGGCCAGGGCTCGGTCGCGCTGGCCGAACGCAACATCCTCGAGCAGACCGGCCTCACCCTCGAACAGAACCTCCGCGAGTTCCGCACCGGCTTCGTCATCCGCACCTACCTCGACCGCAACCTCCGCCCGCTGGTCAACGTCACCCGCCGCGACATCGAGCGCTACTACCGCGATAATTACGACGCCTTCAACCCCCCCACCCGCCGCGAGTTCCAGCTCATCTACGCCGACAGCGACGCCAACGCCGTGTGGTTCCAGGAACAACTCGAAGCCGGCGTCCCCTTCGCCGAGCTCGCCCTAAGCGAACGCAACGCGTTCGGCGGCCGCGACATGGCCCTCAAGGTCGAAGCCAACGACACCATGTTCGGCCCGGCGATCGATCCCCACGTCCAGGGCCTGGCCGAGGGCGAGTGGGCCGGCCCGCTCAATAACCCCGCGCGCGGCCAGCAGTGGTTCGTGTACGTCTCGGTGCTCGACGAGCCCGAGCGCCGCAGCCTCTTCGAGGCCCAGGTCGATATCGAACGCGAGCTGCGCACCCGCCAGGAGCGCGAGCTCCAGATCCAACTCGGCGAGAAGCTGCGGCGCTCGGCCAGCTTCACCGACGAGCGCCGCATGACCGAGGCGGTGCTGGCCATCGCCGTGTCGCGCTACGCCCCGCCCGACGGCGAGTCGTGACCCCGCCGGCCTTCCCCCCGGCCTACTCCGGACATCTTCCCCGGAAATGGTGCCGATGCTGACGCGGCTGACCGATCGGCTGGTTGACTTCGCCGACCGCTTCCGGCCGCTACGCGGCACCCACCGCCGCCGCGGCCGCGCCGGCGAACGCGTGGCCGCCCGCCACCTCCAATCCGAGGGCTACCGCGTCGTCGCCCGCAACCTCCGCACCCGCCACGGCGAACTGGACCTCGTCGCCGTCGCCCCCGACGGCACCGCCGTGGCCGTCGAGGTCAAGGCCGGAACCCCGAACCCCCGCTTCCCCCCCGAGCTGCACGTCACCCCCGCCAAGCAGCGCAAGATCGTTGCCCTGGCCGCCGCCGTCGCCCGCCGTCACCGGCTCACCGGCCGGCGTCTGCGGTTCGACGTGATCGCCGTCGAGTTCCCCCCCAAAGTCGAGTCCCCCCCGGAATCTCGTAAAAAATCTCGGTCGGTTCCACCGCCGATCGTCCGCCACCACCGCGGCGCGTTCGAGTCCCACGTCTAGCGGGCGTCTCTCAGGGACGCGTCGCGTCCCAGTGCGCCGACGCCAGCGCCCGCATCTCCGCCAGGGCGTCGGCGTAGGCGGGATCGTCGACGAGGTTACGCGTCTCCAGCGGGTCGGCGTCGTAGTCATACAGCTCGGTCGCCACGATCGTCCCGGCGGTGTCGCCCGCCCGGCGTTCGGTGAGTCGTCGCCACTGGACCAGGCGGTAACGGTCGCTGCGGTAGGCGTAGCCCATGAGCGGGTCGCTCTCGTCGCCACGTGGGTACTGGCTCGTCGCCAACGCTTTGACCCGGGCCGAGGGGTCTTCGAGGATCGGACGCAGCGACACGCCGTGCAGCTCGCCGACCGGCTCCAGCCCCGTCAGGTCCATCAGCGTCGGGTACACGTCCAGCAGGTCGACGGGCGCGTCGCTGACCCCGCCGGGCGAGCCGACGCCGGGCGCGACCACGATCAGCGGCGACCGGGTCGCCTGCTCGTAGTTGGTGTGCTTGCACCAGATGGCGTGATCGCCGAGGTGGTAGCCGTGATCGCCCCAGAGCACGACGACCGTGTTCTCGGCCAGGCCGTGCGCGTCGAGCGCGTCGAGCAGCCGGCCGACTTGGGCGTCGATGAACGACGTCGCGGCGTAGTAGCCGTGCACGAGGTCGCGTTGCAGGCCTTCGGGGAGCGGGCCGGTCTCGGGCACGTCGTACCGCGCACGCAGCTCCCAACCGGGCTGCGGGGCGTACTCGGGCGCGCCTTCGGGGGCCCGGGTGAACGCGGCCAGCGGCAACGCCTCGCGGCCGTACAACTGCCAGTACCGCTCGGGCG
>JBCBSA010000122.1:0-7989 GCA_039819425.1 Planctomycetota bacterium | reverse complement strand
GCGTCGGCTGTAACGCATCTCCAGGAACTGCGGCAGCGTCATCGCCCGGGTCTGCCGGAAGCGGTAAATCACCCAGCCCGACAACGCCAAGATCAGCGAGATCGGCGCCAGCATCGACGACCAGTGCATCGCCCCGAACCCCGCCTCGAAGAACTGCTCCCACAGCGCGACGATCGTCACCGTCCCGATCCCCGCGGCGCTGCTGGCCACCGTCAGCAGGTAACGGCCGGCGCAGCGGTTCGCCGAGAGGAAGTCCGCGACGCTGCGGGTGAACCGCTGGGTGTACCACGCCATGCCCAGCACGACCGACAGGGCCACCCCCACGATCGCGTAATCCAGGGCGTGCAGATTCAACGCAACGCCTCGCGGGGGGCCGACGCCCGGGTGTTCGGGTCGAGCCGGACCTCGCCCGAGGCGGCGGCCCGCTGCCGGGTGAGGATCGCCAACGCCAGGTGGCCCGCCGTCACCGCCGGGGCCAGATCCCCGGCGTGTTCCTCGATGGTCCACGCCTCGAAGCCCACGCGTTCGCGCAGCACCGGCATCAGGTTCGCCGACACCGCGCGGCTGAGCGGGGCTTCGAGCTCGGGCAGCACCCGCGCGATCGGGCCGGTCCCCGTCCAGACCACCCGGTGCGGACGCAGCAGGTTCGCCGTGTTGCTCACCGCCTCGACGAGCCGGCCCATGATCCACGCCGCCGGCTCTCGGCCCGGGTCGCCGGGGTCGGCCCCCGCGACGGTCAGCGCCATCGGTGCCCGCGCCCACTCGGCCAGCACCGAGCCGAGGCGTCGGCCGGTCCCGGTCAGCCGACGGACCATCGGGGTGCTGAAGACCCGCTCGAGGCACCGAGGCTGGCCGCAGAAACACCGGCTGACCTCGACGCCCGGGGCGGGGACCTGGGTGTGGCCCAGCTCGTTGCCGCCACGCACACACCCCGCGTCGGCGGGGCCGCCGCCGGGCATAAACGACGCGCCCACTTCTCCGTCGCCCAGCTCGACGAGCAGCACGGTCTCATCGCCGGCCGCGGGGTGCGCCAACCGCCACCGGTCGCCCAGCGCGTGGATGTTGTTCTCCATCGCCAGCGGCAGATCGCCGACGACCGACAGCACCGGGCCCAGCGACAACCCGCGCGGCCCGTGGGAGATCGAGTTGAACAACAGCTTCATGTCCCCCTCGTCGATCAGCCCGGTGGACGACACCCCTACCGCCAGCGACCGCGGCGAAAGACACTCGGCGAGCAGCCCCGCGGCGATCCGCGCGACCCCCCGCGGCCCGCGCAAGGCACGCGACCTCACGTCACCGATGACCTGGCCACGCAGGCTCAGCCGTACCGCCTCGACCCGCTTGGGGCGGATCGCCAGCCCGACCACGTCCCGCCGGGACTCGTCGATCTCGACCCGCACCGCCGGCCGGCCCCGCCCCTCGCCCGGCAGCCGACGCGCCGGCCGCAGCGATCCGCTCTCCCGGACCCAACCCGCCGACGCCATCTCGTCCACCGCCTCGCCGATCGTGTTCGGCCGCATCCCCGTCCGCCGGTACAGCTCCGCCCGGCTCAGGCCGCCCGCGTCGAGCAGCTCCCGCAGGATCGCGCGGTAGGCATCGGATTTCGGAGGGCGTGGGCTGGGCATCGCGGGGCGGGGCGCGGCGTGAACGCCGGGTCGATTCGGCCGCAGGGGCGGTGTCTGGGGACGGGCACGATAAAAATAACAAAAAGATATTAATTTAGCCAGCCCCCTTCGAATCCCCGACTCGTATTAGGTCTAAACCATACCCCGGCGGCTGGTTCTTGCCAAAACGGCGGGCCGCCCTTGATTAAAAATCACTTTGTTATTAATTTGGGGGCGGTGGACCGACGCGCCTTCGCGGCGTGCCCGCCCCCCCGCAACCCCCACCCCCAGGTGACGCACTTGATCGAGACAACCCCCAGGCCGATCGCCGAGGCGAACCACGACCGGGCCGCCCGCCGCCCCGACCCCGCGGCCGGCAACGAGCGTGCCGCGGTGTCGATTCACGCCGACCCGGCCGACGCGTCGGTCTACGTGGCCGGCCAGATCGCACGCTTGATCCGGGACAAGGCCGAGCGGGGCGAGACCGCGGTGCTCGGGCTCGCCACCGGCTCCACGCCCGTGTCGGTCTACAACGAGCTGATCCGGCTGCACCGCGAGGAGGGCCTGTCCTTCGCCAACGTCGTGACGTTCAACCTCGACGAGTACTTCCCGATGGAGCCCGACGCGCTGCAGAGCTACGTCCGGTTCATGCGGGAGCACCTGTTCGACCACGTGGACATCCCCCCCGAGAACTGCCGTGTGCCGGACGGCACGCTGAGCGTGGAGGAGGTCCCGGCTTACTGTGAAGCCTACGAACGCGCGATCACGGAGGCTTCGGGCGGCGGCGGGATCGACCTGCAGATCCTGGGCATCGGGCGCACCGGCCACATCGGGTTCAACGAGCCGGGGTCGGGCAAGGGCTCACGCACCCGGCTGATCTGGCTGGACCGGCTGACCCGGCTGGACGCCGCCAGCGACTTCTTCGGGATCGAGCACGTGCCGACCCGCGCCATCACCATGGGCGTCGGCACCATCCTCGCCGCCAAGCGGGTCATCCTCATGGCCTGGGGCGAGGGCAAGGCCCCGATCGTCGCCCGGGCCGTCGAGGGCGAGGTCACCGACACGGTGGCGGCCTCGTTCTTGCAGGAGCACCGCGACGCGGAGTTTGTTCTCGACGATGCGGCGGCGGCGCAGCTCACCCGCCTCGCCTGCCCCTGGCGGCTGGGCCCGGTCCACTGGGACGCCCCGCTGATCCGCAAGGCCGTGATCTGGCTCGCCCGCCAGACCGGCAAGCCCCTGCTCAAGCTCACCGACGAGGACTACAACGAACACCACCTCCAGTCGCTCGTCGCCGAGCACGGCCCCGGCTACCAGATCAACCTCGACGTCTTCCGCTCCATGCAGTCGAGCATCACCGGCTGGCCCGGCGGCAAGCCCCCCCAAAACAAACGCCCCGGCGACATCCGGCGAACCACCGACGACGTGTTCCCCAAGAGATGCCTGGTCTTCTCGCCGCACCCCGACGACGACGTGATCTCGATGGGCGGCACGCTGATCCGCCTCGTCGATCAGGGCCACGACGTCCACGTGGCGTATCAGGTCAGCGGCAGCATCGCGGTGTTCGACGACGACGCGATCCGCTTCGCCGACTTCGCCGCCGAGTTCAACCGGCTCTTCGGGATCGACGACGCCAAGACCCGGGAGGTCGAGGACCACATCGAACAGTTCCTCAAGCAGAAGAACCCCGGCCAGGTCGACAGCGACAAGGTGCAGTTGATCAAGGGCGTGATCCGTCGGGGCGAGGCGCGGGCGGCGGGGCGGTACTGCGGCGTGCCCGACGAGCACCTGCACTTCCTGGACATGCCGTTCTACGAGACGGGTACCGTGCGGAAGAAGCCGCTGGGCGAAGACGACGTCGAGATCATCACGCGGCTGCTGCGGGAGGTGAAGCCACACCAGATCTACGCGGCGGGCGACCTGTCGGACCCGCACGGGACGCACCGCACCTGCCTCGCGGCGATCTTCGAGGCCTGCCGCCGGCTCAAGGACGAGGATTGGTTCAGCCGGACGGAAGTCTGGCTGTACCGCGGGGCGTGGCAGGAGTGGGAGCCGGAGCAGATCGAGATGGCGGTGCCGATCTCGCCCGAGGAGCTGCAGCGCAAACGGGTGGCGATCTTCAAGCACGAGAGCCAGAAAGACAAGGCGTTGTTCCCGGGGGTGGACGAGCGGGAGTTCTGGCAGCGGGCCGAGGACCGCAACCGGGCGACGGCGAAGCTGTACGACGAGCTGGGCCTCGCGGAATACGAGGCGATCGAAGGCTTCGTGCGGTGGACCCCCGAGGCCTCGGAACACCCGAAAGCCGACAAGTGAGCCGGTCCACGCTCCTGGTTCTGGCCGCGGGGATGGGCTCGCGCTACGGCGGGCTGAAGCAGATCGATCGCTTCGGGCCGCACGGTGAGACCATCGTCGATTACTCGGTCTACGACGCGCTGCGCGCAGGCTTCGGCCGGGTGGTGTTCGTGATCCGGCGTGAGTTCGAAGACGCGTTCCGCCGGACGGTCGGCGATCGTTACGAGCGACACCTGGACGTGGGCTACGCCTACCAGGAACTCGACGCGTTGCCCGCGGGCCACGATCTGCCGGCCGGTCGCGAGAAGCCCTGGGGCACGGGGCACGCGATCCTCGTGGCCAAAGGCGTTATCCACGAACCATTCGCGGTGGTCAACGCCGACGATTTCTACGGGCGTGAGGCCTACGCCACGGCGGCGGCTTACCTCGACCGGGCGGCCGACCGCGGCGGTGTCGCCGACTACGCCATGGTCGGCTACCAAGTGGCGAACACGCTCTCGGCCCACGGGCAGGTCTCGCGGGGGGTGTGCCGGGTCGACCCGGCCGGCAACCTCGCGGACGTGGAGGAGACCCACGGGATCCGGCGCGAGTCGGGGCGGGTGGTCGCCGACGACCCGGCGGGCGGCGACACGCCGGTTACGCTCGGCGAGGCGCAGCTGGTATCGATGAACTTCTGGTGTTTCACGCCGTCGATCTTCGCCCACCTCGAAGAGCAGTTCGCGGCGTTCCTCGCGGCCCGCGGCAGCGAGCCGCACAGCGAATTCTATATCCCCTCGGCGGTCAACACGCTGGTCCATGCGGGCCGGGCGACCGCCCGTGTGCTGGCCTGTGACGCACGCTGGTTCGGGGTGACCCACCGCGAAGACAAGCCCGGCGTCGAGTCGGCGCTGCGCGAGCGGGTGGCGTCGGGCGTTTACCCGGCCCCGCTGTGGTCGTCGGCATCGGGCGACCCGACGCCGCGACGCAGCGCGGAGACCGCTGTATGACCGCGTCCCGAACCCTACCCCTCGAAGCCCCCGCCGCGGCGGCCGCCGCGTTCGCGATCCCCGGTGAGTTGACCGATGTCGTGCCCTACGGCTCGGGCCACATCAACGACACCTACGCCGTGACCTTCACCCACCGTGGGGCGAATCGGCGTTACCTGCTGCAGCGGATCAACCACCGGGTGTTCCGCGACGTGCCGGCGCTCATGTCGAATATCTCTCGCGTGTGTGCCCACGCCCGGGCCCGGCTGGAAGCCGAGGGCGCGGCGGACCTCGATCGCCGGGTGCTTACGCTGGTGCCGACGCGTGACGGGCAGGTGTATCACCTCGACGAGGCGGGACTGTATTGGCGGGTGTACTTGTTCATCGAGGGGGCGACCGGGCACGACGTGGTGCAGTCCCCGGAGCAGGCGTACGCCGCGGCGTCGGCGTTCGGCCGGTTCCAGCGGCTGCTGACCGACCTGCCGGGTGAGCGGCTGCACGAGACGATCCCCGACTTCCACCACACGCCCAAGCGGCTGGCGGCGTTCGACGCGGCCCTGTCGGAAGACCGACACAACCGCGCGGCCGACGCGGCGGCGGAGATCGCCTGGCTCGAAGCCCACCGCGGCCTGGCGGGAGCGTTGGTGTCGCTGCGGGAGCGGGGCCTGGTGCCCGAGCGGGTGACGCACAACGACACCAAGCTCAACAACGTGCTGCTCGACGACCGGACCCAGGAAGCGGTGTGCGTGATCGATCTCGACACGCTGATGCCGGGCCTCGCGCTCTACGACTTCGGCGACCTGGTGCGGACCTCGACCAGCCCGGTGGCGGAGGACGAGCCCGACCCGTCGCGGGTGACGATGCGGCTGCCGATGTTCGAGGCGTTGGCGCGGGGCTACCTCGACGCCACGCATGACTTCCTCACGCCCGCCGAGGTCGAGAGCCTCCCCCTGGCCGGCCAAGTCATCACGCTCACCATCGGCATCCGCTTCCTCACCGACTACCTCCAGGGCGACCGGTACTTCAAGACCAAGCACCCCGGGCACAACCTCCAACGCTGCCGCACGCAGTTTGCGCTGGTCGACTCGATGATCGCGCAGCACGAGCGGATGCTGGCGTGTGTGCACACGGCGGCCGGTTGAGCCGTCACGGGCAGAACCTCATACGGACTTCAGCGAGGCGTGGTTATGCGGATCCTCATCACCGGCGGCGCCGGCTTCATCGGCAGCCACCTCGCCGAGCACTACCAAGGCCGGGCGGAGGTGCGCATCCTCGACAACCTCGCCAGCGGGTATCGGCACAACCTCGACGGCCTGGACGTGGAACTGATCGAGGGGGACATCCGGGACCGATCCGCGGTCGAGGCGGCGGTCCAGGGGGTCGACCTGGTGTTTCATCTGGCGGCGATGGTGAGTGTCCCCGAGTCGATGCAGCGGCCGATCGCCTGCGACGAGGTGAACACGCTGGGGCTGCTCAACGTGTTGCGGGCCTCGGCGGACGCGGGGGTGCGGAAGCTCGTCTTCTCCAGCTCGGCGGCCAACTACGGCGACGACCCCGAGGTCCCCAAACGTGAGGACATGGTGCCGCAGCCCAAGAGCCCCTACGCGATCACCAAGCTCGGCGGCGAGTACTACTGCCGGATGTTCCACGACGAGGGCTTGCTGCGGACCGCGTGCCTGCGTTACTTCAACGTCTTCGGCCCGCGGCAGGATCCCAGGAGCGCCTACGCCGCGGCGGTGCCGATCTTCCTCACCAAGGCCCTGGCCCACGAGCCGATCACCGTCTTCGGCGACGGCGAGCAGACCCGCGATTTCGTCTACGTCAAAGACGTTGTCGCCGCCAACGCGTTCATGGCCGAGCACGCCGAACACACCGGCGTCTACAACGTGGGCTACGGCCGGTCCATCACGATCAACCAGCTCGCCCGGAAGCTCATCGACCTGACGGGTTCGAGTTCCACGGTCGAGCACCGCGCGGCGCGGGCCGGTGACGTGCAGCACAGCCGGGCCGCGATCGACCGTTTATTGGCGACGGGCTTCACGCACGTCGGCGACTTCGAGACGGGGCTGGCGCGGACGGTGGAGCACTTCCGGCGGGCCCGCGTGGCGGGGGCACGGTGACCTGGGCTTTTTTGTCATGGCCCACCGAGCGATGAAGAGAAGCGGGCGGAAAAACCCGAACGCTTCATTAGTCGGCTCGGAAATGTATCGCTCGGTCAATGAGCTACGCCGCCACCGGCATGAACGGAGAGGGAGGGATTCGAACCCTCGTTACGGTTGCCCGTAAACACGAATTCCAGTCGTGCGCCTTCAGCCGCTCAGCCACCTCTCCGGAGGGGTCGTCCGCGGCGGCGTGGGGGGCAGAAACGTCGGATACGTTTCGTCGGTGTACGCCTGCTCGCAGAGCGGAACTCGATATCGTAAGGGTTTGCGCAGGCGTGTAAAGGCGGCCGCGGTCACCGCGGTGTCGGGCGTGACGAACGGGAGCGACGGCGTTGGACGGTGCATCGGGATCGGGCTGGCACGGGTTGGTGGTGGTGGACAAGCCGGTGGGGTTGTCGTCGATGGACGTGGTGCGGCGGGTGCGGCGGGCGGCGACGCTCGGGCGGCGGGCGGCGGGGGAGGTCGGGGTGAAGCGGACCAAGTGCGGGCACGCGGGGACGCTGGACCCGCTGGCGAGTGGGGTGGTGGTCTGCGGGATCGGGCGGGCGACCAAGGCGATGGCGGCGGTGATGGGGCAGACCAAGGTTTACGAGACGCAGATCGACCTGTCGGCGTTCACGACGACGGACGACCGGGAGGGCCCCCGGCATCAGGTGCATGTGGAAACGCCGCCGACGGCGGACGCGGTGCGGTCGGCGTGTATGGCGATGGTGGGCGATGTGGTCGAGCAGGTGCCGCCGGTCTTCTCGGCGATCCACGTCGAAGGGAAGCGGGCGTACGAGTTGGCGCGGCGGGGGGAAGAGGTGGAGATGCGTAGCCGGACGGTGCGGATCGACGCGGTGGAATTGTTGGGCTACGAGTGGCCGACGGTGATGCTGCGGGTGACGTGCGGGAAGGGGACGTACATCCGGAGCATGGGGCGGGACCTCGGGGTGGCGCTGGGGACGGGGGGGCACCTGGCGTCGCTGC
>JBCBSA010000121.1:0-8076 GCA_039819425.1 Planctomycetota bacterium | reverse complement strand
ACCGCCGCCGCGCCCGCGCACGCCACCGTCAGCAGCGACACGGCCGCCAACGACCACGGCATCGGTGTGACCCATTCGGCCATGCCGCGCATCATAATCGCCGCGGCATAGACACCCGCCTGCAGCCCGCCTATGGCACAAGAAAACAACGTTTAGCGGGTGACGCGCAGCGTCCCACGGCCCCGCCCCGTACGCCGGCGGGCGCGGCTTCGCCGCACCCGCTCAACCCGGAGCCGAGGCGTTTGCGTCGCTCTCGCCAACGCTTCTCGCCCCCGACCGATCAGCGGCCGCGCTGCTCGCGGGCGGCCTTGCGCTCGGCCTTGCCGGCGAGCCGCTCGGCGGCGGCGTCTTCCAACGCCTTGAGCCGGACGATCGTCGCCTTGGCGACCTGGATCTGCTCGGCCGGCGCCGGGTCGCGCGCCTCCAGCCGATCGAGCTTGGCCTTCATCCGCGCCCGCTCCTCGCGCAGCGACGCGATCTTGGCCGTCAGCTTCTCCATGTTCATGCCGTTGATCTTGGCCAACGACGGCGAGGGCTCACCCAGCAACATCGGCAGGTCGCCCCCCCGCGCGCCGCGCCGCGGCCGGCCGCCGTGACCGCCGCCGCCTGAACCTCCGCCGAAACGACGGCCGCCGGGACGATTGGAATAGGGTCTGCGTGGATTCATAAGCCGGTTAGTGTACCTCATGGCCGCGATCGGGGGAGACCGCGGGCTTTCACCGGGGCCCCCTCAAGAACCCCGCCCCCGTCGGAAATAGTCCGGCCCGGATCGCGGTTGTACCTACCACCGTTCCGGTCGATACCCCCACCGTCCGTCTCCCGATGGCCTACTATTTCGCCGCAAGAAACATGATGAATCTTCCACGCCTGATCCCCGGAGCCACGCTGATGCTGCTCACCGCTTTCGCCGGTTTCGCCTGCGGCCGGCCCAGCCACGCCGCGACCGACCTGCCCCTGCCCGAACAAGACCTCGCCGTCGAAGCCACCGAAGGACCCCAGACCGCCCGGGCCGTCCTTGCCGGCGGCTGCTTCTGGTGCACCGAAGCCGTCTTCGAGCACCTCGAAGGCGTCTCCGCCGTCGTCTCGGGCTACGCCGGCGGCTCGCCCGACACCGCCAACTACTCGGCCGTCTCCGCCGGCCGCACCGACCACGCCGAGGTCATCGCCATCGACTACGACCCCGCCGTGATCACCTACGGCCAGCTCCTGCGGGTCTTCTTCGCCGTCGCCCACGACCCCACCCAGGTCAACCGCCAGGGCAACGACATCGGCCCGCATTACCGCTCGGCCGTGTTCTACGCCAGCGACGAAGAAAAAGCCGTCGCCGAGGCCTACATCCAACAGCTCGACGCCTCGGGCCTGTTCGACAAGCCCATCGCCACGACCCTCGAGCCGCTGACCGAGTTCCACGTCGCCGAGGCGTACCACCAGGACTACGCCGTCAACAACCCGCGGAACCCCTACATCGTCTTCACCGCGGTCCCGAAGGTCGAGAAGCTGCACAAGCAGTTCCCCGACCTGCTCAAAGCGACCGAGGAAGTCGCGGACTGAACCCACCACGTTCGGCCTCGTTTAGCCTCGGGTCAATGACCCGGGGCGGCCCCCGGTGACTCACGGAGAGCTCAATGGGCCGAGCACCGAGGCCAAACATAAACCACCAATCGATCGTCCCTCCCCGGAACCCGCGTCCCGGGGGCAGGTAAATTGTGGGTCCGGTCCCGACGAAAGGAGTCCGACGGCATGCGGCGACAGTGGCGACATGTGATCCTGATCAGCGCGTTGACCGCCCCGCTCGCGGGCTGCGGCGTCGAGCTGGCGGTCCTCGGCGCGGCCGCTTCGGCGGCGTCGACTGGGTCGGCCGTGTTCAAGCAGGGCAAGCTCGACGCGTCGTGGATGGGGCCGTTCGACCTCGTCGTCGCCGCGGGCGAAGTCGCGGTCGGCGACCTGGGGCTGCTCATCACCGAAACCCGCGGCGACCCGGTCGAGGGCGAGTGGCGCATCGTCGCGGTCGACGAGCACGGCGAGCCGATCAAGATCACCGTCCGCCGACAGTCCGCCAGCCTCACCGAGTTCCAGATCGACGTGGGTTGGTTCGGCCGGGAGACGACGGCCCGGCTGGTGCTCAAACGCATGGCCGTGGCGATCGGGCTCAACGTGACCGAAGACGGCACCGGCCAAGCCGCCGCCCGCCCCGTCCCCGCCGCGGCGGAACCCGAGACCGCCCCGCCCCAGGCCGACACCGAACCCATCCCGGAACCCCCGGAAACCCCGGAAACTCCGGAACCCCCGAGAGCCCCGGCCCGATGAGAGCCACGCTCCCGATCGGCTTGATGCTGTGGCTCGCCGCGTTCGTCGTCCCGGGGTGTACGCAAGCCCCGCCCCCGATCGGGCAGTGGCGGCAGCAGGTCGTCGGCCCGACGTGGACGCTGACCCGCCTCGACGGCCGACCGCCCCTCGCCGGCCACGCCCCCACCCTGACCTTCGCGCCCGACGGCCGCGTCGCCGGCGACACCGGCGCGAACCGCTACTTCGCCACCTACGACCAGACCCCCGAAGGCGGGCTGCGCTTCGCCGCCCTGGGCAGCACCCGGATGTTCCGCGGCGAGCCGGCCGGCCTGATGGACCAGGAACAACGCTACTTCGCGGCGCTCGGCGGCGTCGCGTCGTACCGTTTGAAGAACGACCGCCTGATCCTGCGTGGCGGTGGGTCTGTGAAACTTGTTTTCGAGTGCGACAAGCCCGACGCGTCGACCACCTCGCCGTGACGACGGTGTGTAACACCCCGACGCTACGTTTAGCGGGTGACGCAAAGCGTCCCGTGGGCCCGCCCCGAAACATCGGCGAGGGCGGCTGCGCCGCACCCGCTCAACACGAGGCCGGGGCGCTACGGGTCCGGGATCACTCCGCGAGGACGTAATAAAACCGGTTGTCTTCGAGCTTCCGGAAGACGCCGGCCTCCAGGTCGCCGTCGTCGATCAGGGCGTCGATCTCCTGCATGAACGCGTCTTCGCGGGTGACGCCCGTGCCGTCGAAGTGGACACCGATGGCGGACGTGACGCCGCCCGAGCCCTCGTACTCGGCGTCCCACACGCCGCCGATCGGGGTGCCGCCGACCCAGTCTCTTTCACGGACGTAAGCGTCGAAGCCCGTGGGCATCGTCCCCGACGACGAGTCCTCGAGGTAGTTGCCGGTGTCGAATCGGTAGAGCTGCGCCGCCTCGGCGAAAGACTTGATGTTGGACGCGAAGACGGACTTGCTCGACTGGGCGGTCGCGTCGGCGAACTGCGGGATGACGATCGCGGCGAGGACGCCCAGGATCACCACGACGATGAGGATCTCGACGAGCGTGAAACCGGACGGACCCGCGCGGCGATCGGCCGGGCGACGCGATGACGGATCGGCTTGGATCATGCCGCAAGGGTCCGATACCGCTTGGGAAAGTCCCAATAAGAAATCCGGCTCGACGCGGGTGGTCGCTCCCCGGGGTAGGGCTGTGCCGGTTGGCTAAACTCCCGCCATGCTGATGGACCGCCCGGAGTTGCTGGAGTCGAAGTTCCGCCAAGCGTTGCCTTACGAAGCCTTCGTCGCCCGCGGCGAGGCCCAGGGCCACCGCGGGCCTTGGGACCAGCGGTACGCCGCCACCGCGTTGTCCGACGGGCAGCACGCGCTCGTGGCGGGGTTCTCGCGGAAGATGCACGTGCTGTGCCTGACCGGGACGTGGTGCGGCGACTGCGCGTTGCAGGGGTCGGCGATGCAGCGGGTGGCCGAGGCGAACCCCGAGCGGATCGAGCTGCGGTTCCTGTTGCGTGAAGAAGAGCACGCCGAGCTGATCGTCCCGGCGCGGATCAACGGGGGGTTCCGCGTGCCGGTGACGTGGTGGCTGGCCGAGGACTTCGCGCCGGTGTGGTGTTTCGGGGACCGGACGCTGAGCCGGTACCGGTCGATGGCGCGCAAGGCGTTCGGCGACGACGCGGTGGTCGCGCCGCCGCCGGCGGACCCGGTGCTCGCGGTGCGGGACGAGGTGGTGGCCCAGTTCGAGCGGGTGCACCTGCTGCTGCGGCTGAGCGGCCGGCTGCGGCAGAAACACGGGGATTAAACCGACCCGTGTTGAGCGGGTACGGCGTAGCCGCCTTGTTTGGGACAACACACGGGACGCTGCGTCACCCGCTAAACGTGAGGGGGTGTTGTCACGACGCCGCGGTGGCTTACTCTTGTTCTTCTTCTTCGCCGTCGATCTCGGCGAGGCGTTTGGCCGCTTCGCGTTTGCCGAGGTTGCGGACCTCGCCCCAGGCGAGGAGCTGCTTCTCGCGGGGGCTGGAGCCCTCTTTCTCCCAGTTATAGATCGTGAGGGCGGAAACGCCGACGAGCTTGCCGTAGTCCGCGGCGCTGAGGTCGAGTTTTTCGCGGTGCTTCTTGACCCACGCGGGGCTGAAGCGGGGGACCTGGCGTTGGTCGTCGTCCTTGGCGGCGGCGGCGGGGTTGCCCTTGGCGGCCTGCTTCTCGGCGCGGGCGAGCCGGCGTTCGAGGTCTTTGATCTGCCGGCGCAGGTCGGCGATGTCGCCGCGGTATTTGGCTACCGTTTTCTGAGTGGCACCGACCTGGGCACGGATCTCTTTGCGGGCGAGCCGCCGGATTTCTTCCCCCAGGACAGCATTCAGATTCGGCAAAACAAGCTCCTTGGATTAACAATCGGTTCGGACCGTAAATCGAGTCGAATAGCATAGTCGGAAACACCCGAAAAACGCAAGCAAGCCTCAGCGAAAGTTAACACCGGACCCGAGTCGGCGGCGGATCGTTGGTGAAGCGGGCGGGGGTCGGCTGATAGGTCGGAGTATTGTTTTGGGTGCGGGCAGCAGGTGCGGGGGACGCTGCGCGTCGCCCGCTAAACGCGGGGCAAAGACAGATCAGTCGGGGCGGCGGCGGGCGGCTTTGATTTGGGCGCGGTGCTTCTTGGCGTCGAGGCGGCGCTGGCGGGCGGCGCGGGAGGGCCGGGTCGGGCGGCGGACGCGGGGGCGGTGCATCGCCTGAGTCAACAGGCGGCGGAGCTTGGCGACGCAGGCGCGGCGGTTGGCGAGCTGACTGCGGGAGCTCGCGGCGTGGATGACGAGGCGCTCGGGGTCGGTGGCGAGGTGGGCGGAGGCGAGGCGACGCAGCCGGTCGAGGGCGTCGGGCGGCAGGGCGTCGGTCAGGGCGTCGAAGCGGAGGGTCAGCGTGGCGCGGGAGTTGACCTTGTTGACGTTCTGGCCGCCGGGGCCGCCGCTTCGGGAGAAGGTGAAGGACAACGCCGCGTCGTCGAGGTCGACGCCGGGGGCGATGGGTTCGTGGTCGGGCAAACCGGGCGACACGGGGGTATCGTCGGCTCCGGGCCGGGGCGGGGCAACCGGGATCAGGCGGACTTGAGCAGCGGCGTCGGCTCGGCGAGGTAGGCGGTGAGCTCGTCGAGGGGCAGGGGGCGGGCGAAGAGGTAGCCCTGGAGGCGGTCGCATTCGAGGGCCTGGAGCACGCCGAGTTGTTCGACGGTCTCGATCCCCTCGGCGACGACGGCCATGCCGAGGGTGTGGGCGAGGGTGACGATGGCCTGGATGACGGCGGCGAACTCGATGTGTTTCTCGAGGCTCTGGATGAACGAGCGGTCGATCTTGAGGATGTCGATGGGGAACTCGTGGAGGCAGGACAGGGACGAGTGCCCGGTGCCGAAGTCGTCCATGGCGAGCTCACAGCCCAGGGCGCGGAGCTCGGCGAGGACGGGGGTGAGGTCGGCGCGTCGGTCCATGATGACGGACTCGGTGATCTCGAGGCGGATGTCCTGGGGGTCGACGCCGAAGCGGGCGAGGGTGTCGCGGATCATGCCGACGAGCCCGGGCTGGACGAGCTGTCGTCGGGAGAGGTTGACGTTCATGGTGAACGTCAGGCCGGGCCGGGCGCGTCGGATGTGGAGCAGGTCGCGGCAGGTGCGCTCGAGGACCCATTGGCCCAGGGGCACGACGAGGCCGGTCTCCTCGGCGACGCGGATGAAGTGGTCGGGTCGGACGACGCCGAGCTCGGGGTGCTGCCAGCGGACGAGGGCCTCGAAGCCGGTGACGTTGCCGTCGACGACGGAGAAGATCGGCTGGTAGGTCATGAACAGCTGGTCGGAGCCGATGGCGTGGCGGAGCTCGCGTTCGAGGACGAGCCGCTTGATGGACTCGTCCTGCATGCGTTGGTCGAAGACGCAGTAGCGGGCCTTGCCGAGTTTCTTGGCGTGGTACATGGCCAGGTCGGCGTCGCGGATGACGTCGTCGGGGCCTTCGTAGCCCAGGTCCCCGCTGACGATGCCGATGCTGGCGGTGGAGGTGACCTCGTGGCCGTCGAGGTCGAAGGGCCGGGCGAAGACGTCGAGCAGCCGCTCGGCGACGCGGATGACGGCGTTGAAGTCTTCGACCTCTTCGAGCAGGAGGACGAACTCGTCGCCGCCGATGCGGGCGGCGGTGTCGGCGGTGCGGACCTGCTCGCGGAGGCGCTGGGCGATCTGGATGAGCAGCTGGTCGCCGGCGTCGTGGCCGAGGCTGTCGTTGACGACCTTGAAGCGGTCGAAGTCGAGGAAGAGCGCGGCGTATCGGCGTCGGCCGCCGGTGAGCTTGTGGCGGCGGATGGCCTGGGCGAGGCGGACGTGGAGCGTGGCGCGGTTGGGCAGGTCGGTGAGCTTGTCGTGCTCGGCGGCGTGGCGGAGTTTCTCCTCGGCGAGCTTGAACTCGGTGGTGTCGCTGAGCGAGCCGATGAGGCGGACGGGCTCGCCGTCGTCGTCGAGGACCAGCTCGCCGCGGCACAGGACCCAGCGGGTCTGGCCGTCGGGGGTGGTCAGGCGGTGCTGGTTCTTGAGGGAGGTGGTCTGGCCGGCGAGGCACATGGCCAGGTCGGCCTCGAGCTGGGCGAGGTCGCTGGACTCGACGAGGTTGAACCAGTCGTCGGGGCGGTGCACCGGCTGTTCGTCGGAGTAGCCGAGCATCTGGCGCCAGCGGGGGGAGTAGTCCACGCGGTTGGTGACCAGGTCCCAGTCGAACAGGCCGTTGGTCGTGCTGTTGAGGACGGTGCGTTGACGTTGCTCGGCGAGCTCGGCGGCGCGGCGTTCGTGGACGCGGCGGGCCCACTCGGCGCTGACCCAGTCGGCGCAGGCCGCGACGACGCGGCGCGGCGCCTCGCCGAGCGGGGCTTCGGGGGGTCGATCCCAGGCGAAGAGCAGGACGCCGATAACGCGCTGGTCGAGCACGAACGGCCGGGCGATCGAGGCGTCGTGGTCGGCCGCCCCGCCGTCGATCAGCGCGCCGACCCAGAGGTCACGGTCGGGCAGCTCGGTGTCGGGGAGTTGGTCTTCGTGGACCACCCGGCCGTCGCCGTGGGCGGCGGCCCAGGCGACGCCGCGTTCGGCGGTCGTCTCGATCAGCAGCGCCCGGTCCGCGCCGATCTCGGCGGTACACGCCGCCAACACGCGGCCGGCCGCCTCGGCGAACGGCGCATCCACGCGGCAACGCGTCGCGTCGAGCAGCCGTGTCAGCGTCGGCGTCGTGGTCGTCGTCGGGGTGTGGTCGGGTGTTTTCGCCTCGCGCGACATGGTTGGGATCCGGACCCCGCCTTTGTGCTCACAAAGACTCCACTTTGATTTCGGGTTATCCCAAAGACCGCTTTATTTCGGATCGGTGTACGGGCGGCGGCGGCGCCGGGTTAAACTGGTTATCGGATCGATACCGTCGGCTCTGAGATCAACGAGGTCTGCTCCACATGCGCCACACTCCCGGGTCCGTGATTCCGCTGCGGCGAGAGGTGTTTCGGTCGGCCGGGCGGTGGCTGGTGGCGCTCGGGGCGGCGGCGTTCGTCACGCAGGCCTTGGGCCAGATTAACGTCGGGGTGGGGCTGGGCGGGGAGGCGACCAGCTCCGACGCGCTGCGGTTCGCCGACCCGGCCGTGGACGACGAGCTGTTCGAGATCGACCTCGCCGGGCACTGGGGCCTGATCAACCAGAGCGGGCGCATCGTCGCGTTGCCCGTATTCGACTGGACCGAGTTCGGCGTCGACGGGCTGGCCCGGGCGGTCCAGGGCGAC
>JBCBSA010000120.1:0-8092 GCA_039819425.1 Planctomycetota bacterium | reverse complement strand
CCCGGAAGCTCCGAAACCCCCGGAACCTCCCCCGGCGACCGCCGCCGCGCCGGCCTGCGCCTCCACGTCGGCAACACCGTCATGCTCACCGCCTGCCACCTCGCCTGCCTCGCCGCGGCGTGGACGTTCTCCTGGTCCGGCCTCGCCCTCTGCATCGGCCTCTTCTGCCTCGGCTCGGGCGTCGGCATCACCCTCGGCTGGCACCGCTACCTCACCCACCGCGCCTTCCGCACCTCCCGCCCCGTCGAGCTCTTCCTCACCGCCGTCGGCTGCCTCAGCCTCCAGCACGGCCCCATCGAGTGGGTCGGCACCCACCGCATGCACCACGCCCACACCGACCACGACGACGACCCCCACTCCCCCCGCCACGGCTTCCTCTGGTCCCACATGCGCTGGACCTTCCTCAAAACCGAACCCGACCCCCGGAAGTTTGCCAGAGACCTGTGCCGTGACAAAGCCATCGTCATGATCGACCGCCTCTACTGGCTGTTCCCCGTCCTGCTCGCCGCCGCCCTCTTCGTCGCCGGCGAACTCATCGAGCCCGGCCTCGGCTGGAGCTGGGTCGTCTGGGGCGTCTGCGTCCGCACCGCCCTGGTCTTCCACTCCATCTGGTTCGTCAACTCCGCCGCCCACACCTGGGGCTACAAAAACTTCCCCGACGCCGACGACGACAGCCGCAACAACTGGTGGGTCGCCCTCATCGCCTTCGGCGAGGGCTGGCACAACAACCACCACGCCGACCCCCGCTGCGCCGCCCACGGCCGCCGCTGGTGGGAGTTCGACCCCACCTGGCTCACCATCCGCCTCCTCGAACGCCTCGGCCTCGTCTGGAACGTCCAACACCCCGGCGAACTCCCTTCGCGTCACGACGACTAAACCATAAAGCCGCAACCGTTGGTCGCGCCTCCGGCCGCGAAACCAAACCAAAGTCACTGAACGCCAAGTCGCCCTGCGGGCGATCGCGCGACCAACGGTCGCGGCTTGACCGTGTAATTCAGTAGCCCGGGTGGGACTCGAACCCACACTGGCACGATTTTAAGTCGTGTGCCTCTGCCGATTGGGCTACCGGGCCGATGCTATTTCAGATTGATGATTGAGGATTTTTGATTTCGCAGCAAGCCCCCCCACGCCGCGGCTCATTTCCGGGGGGCGAGGGATTTGAGTTGGCGGGCGAGGTCTTCGCAGGCGGGGACGTAGCGTTCGCCGAAGACGCGGACGTGCATCATCATGGTGTTGAGCCAGTAGACGCGGCAGCGTCGGCTGAAGCCGGGGCGGAGGGGGTGGTGGCGGCGGTAGGCGTCGAAGAACGAGTCGTCGGCGGTCTGGAACATGCGGAGGTAGGCGAGCTCGTATTCGGGGTCGCAGTAGGAGGCGAGGCCGTCGATGAAGGCGAGGATCTCGGGCTCGTCGGGGTGGCGGTCGTCGACAAGGATGTTGTTGGCCCAGAGGTCGCCGTGGACGAGGGTGGGGGTGGACTGCTCGGGGAGCCAGTCTTCGAGGTGGTGGATCAGGTCGTCGATGAACCAGCGGGCGGTGGAGGAGAGGAACTCGCGGACGTGGTCGAACTCTTTTTCGATGACGGGGCCGAAGTTGTCGAGCCAGCGGGATTCGCCGCGGTCCTGGATGGCCGAGCCGTAGGTCGAGCGGTGGTGGGAGTGGAGGTCGATGAGGAAGCGGGCGAGTTGGCGTTGAAGCCGGGCGGTGCCGCGGGGGGAGACCTTGGCGTCGGCGAGGGTGATGCCGGGGATTTTTTCCATGAGCAGACCGGAGCCGTCGAAGTCGGGGTCGTCGGCGATGACGGCCCAGGGCTCGGGGACGGGCAAGGTGGTGTGCTCGCGGTAGGTCTGGAGGGAGACCATCTCGCGTTCAAAGGCTTTCACGTTGCGCGAGTTGTGCAGCTTGGCGACGACGGAGGCGGGCTCGCCGTCGGTGGTCCATTCGACGACGCGGTTGATCGAGCCGCCGTAGAGCTGGCGAGAGCCGGTGACGGTGAGGCCGGGGGCGAGGTGTCGGCGGACGATGGCGGTGGCCTGCTCGAGGCTGACCGACGAGCCGCGCCGGGGGCGGGCGGATGAGGGCTCGTTGCGGATCACGGCGGGGGCGTTCTCCGGGGGAATTCCGGGTGACTCCCCGGGGAGCTCCGGACGGCTCCGAGGGAGCGTTGCGGACCGGGGGTCGGGAGCGGGGGATCGACCGTTAATGTATCGCCACGCGGTGGCCGGGGTCACAACAAAAAACCCGCCGGGGCACGGCGGGCTCGGCGACGGGTCGCCAGTGGAGCTGAGGAGGCTCGAACTCCTGACCTCTTGTATGCCATACAAGCGCTCTCCCAACTGAGCTACAGCCCCTTTCGGGTCGTCGAGTATAAGGCCGGCGATCGCCGCTTTCAAACCACCCGGCCGCCGCGCCGCGGTCCGCCCCGCTCGGCCCGCCTCCGCCGCATCAAGGAGCCGTAACGCGGGAGCTTTGTGCTATCTTGGTGGTTGTACCCAACCGACCGGAGTGCCGACTTGTCCGTCCAAGACCAACTACAGGGGCTCTACCTCCTTGACCAGCAGATCCGCGGCCTGCGTAGCCGCGTCGACCAGGCCGCCCGCCGCCACACCGCCCAAAACAACAAACTCCAACAGCTCCAACGCCAACGCGACGAGCTCCACGACCAACTCCAGTCCGCCCGGGCCACCGCCGCCAACCTCGCCTCCGACGGCGCGGGCGTCGACGAACGCATCGAGAAGGTCCGCCAGGTCATGACCGGCGTCCGCAGCAACAAGGAGTACTCCGCGCTGCTCGTCGAGGTGAACACGCTGAAGGCTGACAAGTCCAAGATCGAGGACCAGGAGCTCGAGCAGATGGCCCGGGTCGAAGAGCTCGAGGCCCGGCACGCCGAGGCGCAGGAGAAGGCCGACGCCCAGGAGAAGCTCGTCGCGCACGCCCAGGGCGAAGTCGCCGAGGGCCGGGCCGAGATCTCCGACCAGCTCGAAGCCCTGGAGACCGAACGCGACGGCGCGGCCGAGCCGATCGACGACGAGACGCTCACCCTGTACCGCAAGCTCGCCGACGATTACGAAGGCGAAGCGCTCGGCGAGGTCGAGGAGCAGGACCGCCGACGGATGGAATACACCTGCGGCGCCTGCTTCATGAGCCTGCCCATTCAGGTCGTCAACGCGGCGCTCACCACCACCAGCAAGCCCGTGACCTGCCCCAACTGCGGCCGCATCCTCTTCGTGTCGGGCCAGCTGAAGGAAGCCCTGGTCCCCAAGTAACCCCGGCCGAACCCGACTTCACCTACGGCCCGCCTCGCACGGCCGCATCCGCGGCCCGCGTTCACGTTTGCCCCCTTCCGACCCAAGCCATGCACTGCATCATCCACATCGACGGCGGCGCCCGCGGCAACCCCGGACCGGCCGGCGTCGGCGTCGTCGTCCAGGACACCGCCAGCGAGGAGTACCTCCACGAGGCCGGATACTTCCTCGGCGAAGCCACCAACAACGTCGCCGAGTACAACGGCCTGATCAAGGGCCTCGAGGTCGCCGCCGACCTGGGCGCTAAACGCATCCTCGTCGTGAGCGACTCCGAGTTGATGGTCAAGCAGATCAACGGCCAGTACAAAGTCAAAGCCGACAACCTCAAGCCGCTCTACCGCAGCGCCGTCGGCCTGCTCGGCCGCTTCGGCAAATGGGAGATGACCCACACCCGCCGCGAGAACAACAAGCTCGCCGACCAGCTGGCCAACCGCGCGATGGATGCCGAGTCCGACGTCAGCTTCTCGTCCGGGCCGTGACCCCAACTCCTGGCCTCAGATACCTCCCGTGCTTGGGTACCGGCCTCATCCTCATATCTGAGCGGGTGCGGCGAAGCCGCGATCTTCGAAAGACCGCTGTACGCGGTGCCGTGGTCAAGCGAGCGCCGCGAGTGCCCGCCACGCCTCAGGTCGTCGGCCGGGGTCGACGCTGCGACTTGACCACAGCACCCTGAGGTTCCCACGGCCGATTATCCGGCCGGGGCCGGATAGGCGTCGCTTATACTTTAGAGCACGTAATCTTTATGTCTCGCCGCTCGGGCCACTCATCTCGAAAGACGCCATGCCCAACGACGCCAAGAAACCCGCCCCCTTCTTCGCCACCCCCGGCGGTATGGTCGCCCTGGCCCTGCTGCTCTGGGTCCTGGCCTGCGTGCTCGCGGCCCTGGCTGTAGTGGTGCTCGATCAGATCGCCTTCGCCAACGAGACGTCCGAGGTCGTGGCGACCTACGTCGCGTTCAGCCCGTCCACGGTCGCCGTGCTGATGAGCTTGGTGTTTATGATCGTCGGCTCGGTGCGGTGGGCCGTCTTCGGGCGGCGGGCGCTGCCGTCGGTGAACCTCAACCTGACCCGCGAGCTCGGCGTGCTCGAGTCGATCAACCAACGCCTGCTGCTCAGCGAGACCGCCAAGAAGATCAGCTACCGCGCCGACGACCTCGCCGTCCTCCGCAAGACCCTCAAGGAAGACATCCAGAAGGGCGAGTACGACGCGGCGATGGTGCTCGTCACCGACCTCGCCTCGGCCTACGGCCAGCTCGAAGAGGCCGAGCAGTTCCGCGCCCAGATCGACGACGCCCGCCGCAAGGACCAGGAAGCCAAAGTCGCCTCAGGGATCAAGGACCTGGAAGCCAAGCTCGCCGACCGCGACTTCGCCGCCGCCGGCCGCGAGGCCGCCCGGCTCCAACGCCTCTACCCCGACGCCCCCGCCGTCGCCGACCTGCCCCAGCGCGTCGACTCCGCCAAGGAGCAGTACAAACACGAGCTCGAACGCGCCTTCCTCCACGCCAAGGACCGCGAGGAGATCGACCGCGCCCTGGACATCCTCAAAGTGCTCGACAAGATGCTCACCCACGAGGAGGCCGAGCCGTTCCGCGAGGTCGCCCGGGACGTACTCGGCAAGAAACGGGACAACCTCGGGGTGCAATTCAAGCTCGCCGTGCACGACCGGGAGTGGCGGCAGGCGGTCGCCGCCGGCGAACAGATCATCAAGCAATTCCCCAACAGCCGCATGGCCGACGAGGTCCGCCAGAGCATCGACCAACTCCGCGCCAACGCCGCGGGCCAGCAAAACGCCAACCTCACCCCCGGAATGCCCCCCGCCCCCGGAAGCCATCCCACCCCCGGAGGTCCTCCGCCGGCACCCGCCAACCCCGCCGGCGGTTCCGCGCCCAACACCGGTATCTCGTTCACGACCACCGATTAAACACCGCCCCCGAAGCCACCCGTGACACCACCCGATTCCGGCATCCCCCCCGTCGAACCCTGGTCCCTCCCGGGCGCCGACGGACAAGCCATCCTCGGCCACACGCACCGCCCTTCCGGGGGCCCTTCCGGGGGCCCGCCCGTCGGCCACCTCGTGATCTGCCACGGCTTCAAGGGCTACATGGACTACGGGTTCATGCCCCGCCTCGCCGACGCCGCGGCGTCCTGGGGGCTCGCCGCCCACCGGTTCAACTTCTCGCACGCCGGGGTCACCCGCGACTTCGAGACCTTCGCCCGGCCCGACCTCTTCGAGCGCGACACGTGGATGCGTCAGGTCTACGACCTGTCACGCGTTCTCGTTCACATATCCGCTTATGAAACACCCGCTCCGGTCGTCGTATTCGGCCACAGCCGCGGCGGTGTGACCGCCCTGCTCACGGTGGGTTCACGTCAAAGCCGCGGCCAACTTCCGGGAACAGGAAAGCAGTTTGATGTAGGCGGTGTCGTTACTGCAGCGTCGCCCGCCGAGGCCAGCCGGCTCGACGAAGCCCAAAAACGGCAGCTCCGTGACGACGGCCGGTTGCCCTCGCCGTCGGGACGGACCGGGCAGATGCTCCACGTCGGCCGCGCGTGGCAGGACGAGATCGACGCCGACCCCGACGCCCACGACCCGGTGCGGGCCGTGGCTCAACTGAAGTGCCCCACCCTGCTGCTGCACGGCGACGCCGACGAGACCGTGCCCGTGTCCGACCTCGCCCGCTTCGCCGAGGCGAACGCCGACGCCCAGACCGCGGTGATCGCCGACGGCAACCACGTCTTCAACGCTCCGAATCCGCTGCCGCCCGATGCTGAGTTGCCGCCACAAACCGCCGAGTTGTTCGCCCACGTCGAGCGCTTCTCTCGCCGCGTCTGCGGCGTCACGACGGACGCTTGATGCCGCCGAGGTCAACGACGACTCGGCCAGGAAACACCAGGTCGGCGTTAAGCGTGTCGCGGTCGACAAACGTGAAGACCAACGTCGGGGCGTTCAGCGCGTCGGTGAATGCATAGTCACCCGGGCCCGGGCCGGCGAATTCGGCCGAGCGATACGACTGGGCGTGAAAATGGTAATGGGCCAACCCCGTGTGGGCCGCCTTGATGAGAACGGGCGGCGACACGAACTTGCGGTCGCCACGTTCTTCTTGGGGTGCGTGAGGCCGCGCGACGGGTCGGCCGTCGGCGTCCCACGTGAGTACACCGCCGTATTCCGTCCGTGGGTTGGCCAGGTCCGCGTCGGCCTGGGCAAACAGCGACGCCCGCACCCCCGGAAGCTTCAACGCATCAACGACTTCCAGCGCGAGCAGCACGTCCCCCCACGCTCCGGGGCGAACGGCCGCCGGCGAAGACCGTGTGTCCGCCCGCGGCACCACCGCCGCGCCGGCCAGCGCCGCGTCGAGCCCTTGCGTCAACGCATCGAGGCCCCGCCGCCGACGCACCGGCTCGGCGTTCAGTAACACCGGCAGGTGATGCAACGCGAGCTCAACCCGGCCGTCGGGGTGTACCGAACGCGCCGCCGACGCCCACGCCGACCACCGCGCCGCGTCGGCCCGCAGCGTGTCCAGCCGACGCCAACCCTCGACGCTGCCCGGCAACCGCCCCAGCACCTCGCCCGCCGCCACGAGGTCGCGGACCCAGACGTTGTCCCGAGACCAATCCGCCAACGCGGCACGCGCCGCCGCCGGACCTTCCCATGCCGTCAGCAAGGCCCACGCCGCCGCGGCTGTCGCCCGGTCGTCACCCTCCGTAATCAGGTCAGCTAACCGGTCGGCGGGGTGGGTCCCGCCGTCGAGTTCGGCCAGCAGCTCCTGCCGGTTTTCGATACGCGCTTCCGGGTCGCGCGACCATCGCAGGACCAGCGTGGGCAACGACCCGGTGCGCCCGTCACGCACCAGCCGAAGCGCCACCGCGTCCACCATCGCCTGGTCGTCGATCCGGTTCAGCCACCGGTCGGCGGCCCGCCAGAACCCGCCGGCGTCGTGTTCGATCAGCCGGTCCATCGCCGCGACGCGCAGGTCCAGGGCGTGGCGGTCCGACCACACGACGACATGCAGTGCCGCCCGCAGCTCAACGGCCCCCTCCCCCGCGAGGTCGGCCCGCTCGACCAGCGGCAGCCGATGCTCGGCCGTGACGCTGCGGTCCAGGATCGCCGCGGCCGAGACCGGGGACTCCGTCGGCCCCGCCACGCAGCCCGGCAGCAACCAACTCAGGACAAAGCACCAAGACCACCGCATGCCGTACACCGACTCTGTCAGGGTTTCGCGGGTGACACGCAGCGTCCCGCGGTCCGTCGGCCCCGCGGAAAGAGCGGCTGCGCCGCACCCGCTAAAACGTGGAGTGGAGACGTTCTCTCTTGCGAAAAACCACCACCCCGAAACTCCCCGGCGTCCGCTCAAGGCCGCAAGTAACGCGGCTGTCCGCAGTTCTGGCTAAGCGTCGCCATCACCTGGTCGCCTTCGGTGCTGTACTGCGGGACCCAGAACGTCCCGTTCACATCGGAGATCAGGAGGTTCTCGAAGTCGATGTACTGAGCGTCGTCGAGCGGTTCGCCGTCTTTCATCCGCTCGAGGACTTGCTTCTGCTGGGTGGTGTAGCGGTACAGGGCCGCAATGTACCCGCCGGCGGCCTCGACCTCCTGCCGTGTCATCCCGGGGCGGATGTCGGCGCCCTCCTCGCAGGCGTACACGTCGGCGCGGACGGCCGAGCCGAACGTGCCGTCCGGGTAGGCGTAGGTCCCCCCGCCGTTGTCGAACGGGGGCAGCCGGCTCGCGTCGTCGGCGAACAGCGTCTGGGTGTTGAGGTCGTAATAGAAGATCTGCATCGAGCCGACGGACG
>JBCBSA010000119.1:0-8125 GCA_039819425.1 Planctomycetota bacterium | reverse complement strand
TGGGGTTGGCGTGCGGGCTGGTGGTGGTCGAAGACTTGGGGACGGCGGCGTTGATCGGGGCGGCGGCGGTGGGGGTGCTGGTGGCGGGCGGGGCGCGGCTGTGGCAGCTGGCGATGCTGCTGCCGGTGGCGGCGGGGGGGCTTGTGGCGGCGATCCTGCACAGCCCGTACCGGGTCGCCCGGCTGACGGCGTTCCTCGACCCCTGGGCCGACCCGCGGGGGACGGGGTACCACCCGATCCAGTCGATGCTGGCCTTCGCGCAGGGCGGCGTGTCGGGCAGCGGATTAGGCCAGTCGGTGCAGAAGCACTACATCCCCGAAGACACGACCGACTTCGTCTTCCCGGTCATCGCCGAGGAACTGGGCCTCGGCGGGGCGGGGCTGGTGGTGGGGCTGTTCGTGGCGATCCTGTGGGTCGGTCTGGGCATCGTGCGCGACTGCGACCACCTGTTCGGCCGGCTGGTGGGGATCGGGGTCTTGTTGACGGTGGGGCTTCAGGCGGTGATCAACCTGGCGGTGGTGACGGTGGTCGTTCCGACCAAGGGCATCGCGCTGCCGCTGGTGTCGGCGGGCGGGACGGGGTGGGTGTTCACGGCGTTTGCGCTGGGGCTGGTCGCGTCGCTGGACAACGCCCGGGCGATCGAGGAAGCCGATCAGCCACAGATGAACACGGATGAACAGGGATGGGTCACGAGGACAGACGGTTTATCATCCGGCCCGGTGTGACCTGAATCATCCCTGTTTACCCGTGTTCATCTGTGGCGAATGCTTCTTCCGCGAACCCGAGGCGAAGGACCGTGCTGCTGGTCGGCGGCGGCAGCGGCGGTCACATCTATCCGAACCTCGCCGTCGCCGAACGCCTCGCCCCCCCGGAAAGTATCACGCCGCATCTGGTGGTCTCACAGCGGCCGCTGGACGCGGAGATTGCCGCGGCGTCGGGGCTGGGGTGGACCGCGATCCCGGCGTCGCCGCTGGGCGTTCGGCCGCGGGCGGGGCTGCGGTTTCTACGCGACTACCGCCGAGGCGTGGCGGCGACGGCTCGGCTGATCCGGGAGCACGACGTGGCGGCGGTGCTGGCGACGGGGGGGTTCGTGAGCGGGCCGGCGGTGGCGGCGGCGAAGGCGGCCGGGGTGCCGGTGGCTCTGGTGAGTTTGGACGCGGTGCCGGGGCGGGCGAATCGGTGGACCGCACGGAAAGCGGACGCCGTCTTCTCGGCCTACGCCTCGGCGGACGGGCTGTCCGGGGCCGAGGTCGTCGGTTTTCCGCTCCGGCGTTCGGCGATTTCTCACGCAGACTCTGCGGAAGCCCGGAAGCACTTCGGGCTCGAGCCCGACCGCCGGACGCTGCTGGTGTTCGCCGGGTCGCAGGGCGCGAAGACGATCAACGAGGCGATGGCAAGACTCTACGGTGGGCCTAGCGACGCACTGCGTGGATGGCAGGTGCTCCACGTGACGGGGCCACAAGGCAGCCCGTTGACGGATAGCGGATCGGTTAAAGAATTTTCCTACTGCGACCGGATGGATTTGGCGTGGTGTGCTGCGGACGCTGCCGTGACGCGGGCCGGGGCGGGGACGGTGGCCGAGGCCTGGGCGAACGCGGTGCCGTGCGTGATGCTGCCGTACCCGTTCCACAAGGACGAACATCAGAAACACAATGCGGCGCCGCTGGTCGAACTCGGCGGGGCGGTGGTCGTGAAAGATCGCGTCGATCCGGCGGCGAACGCGGCGGCGTTGGTCGAGGTGTTTGCATCCATGCTGAACGACGACGCGAAACGACAGGAGATGAGCGATGCGTTGCGCGCAAAACCTCCGGCAGACGGAGCCCAACGCCTGGCGGACTGGATCGTGTCGCAAGTGGCCCCGTAGCATGTGAACGACGACTTTGCTCCGGCTCGATCAACCCCCGTCGGAAACATGAGCACGACCACCGCCACCTCCAACACCCTCCCCGCCGACCGCCTCGTAGCCGAGGTGGACGCGTGGGTGCGTGACTTCGTGGCCGAGCGGGGCCTCCCCCGGAATTTGGCGGATGCCGTGGCATATGCGGCGCTGGGGCCGGGCAAGCGGGTGCGGCCGACGCTGGTCGTCCGGGCGTGCGAAGCGGTGGGCGGCGCACTGGACACCCTGACGGATACGCCCGGCCTGCTTCCGGGGGCGGCAGGGTTGGAGATGGTGCACGCGTTCAGCCTGGTGCACGACGACCTGCCGGCGATGGACGACGACGACCTGCGGCGCGGCCGACCGACCCTGCACCGGCACACCGACGAGGCTACCGCGATCCTCGCCGGCGACGGGCTGCTGTCGATGGCGTTCGAGGCGATCGCGACGCGGACGGCCGACGCCGGGCTCGCCGCGGCGTTGGTCGGCGAACTCGCCACCGCGACCACCGACATGATCGCCGGGCAGATGTTCGACACCCGCCCCGACTTCGACGAGCACATGCCCGCCGCCGACCGGCTGAGTCTTGTCCACCGGCTCAAGACCGCGGCGCTCTTGCGGGCCGCATGCCGCATCGGTGGCCGGTGCGGCGGGGCCGACGCCGACCAACTCGCGGCGTTGACCACCTACGCCGAGGCGGTGGGGCTGATGTTCCAAGTGGTGGACGACCTGCTCGACGTGACGGCCGAGGCCGATCACCTCGGCAAGGCCACCGGCAAAGACGAGGCGGCGGGCAAGCTCACCTATCCGGGGCTCATGGGGATCGACGGCACCCGGGCCGAGGTCGAACGCCTGCGGGCCGAGGCAAACGCGGCGATCGAGCCGCTGGGCGAATCGGCGGCGGGGCTGCGGCGGCTGGCGGACGAGCTCGCCGAACGTCGAAAATAACCGGTAGCGACGGGGTGGGCACCGGGCTCGACGGCCGTGGGTGTCGTAGGATGAACCAGACGACCACGCCCGAGCGCCCATGACCGACACCCTGCTCAACTCGATCCACAGCCCGCGTGACCTGCGTCGGCTCACCCCGGACGAGCTCCCCGCCCTGGCCGAGGAGATCCGCCACGCCATCTGCGAGCAGGTCAGCCGCACCGGCGGCCACCTCGCCCCGAACCTCGGCGTCGTCGAGTTGACCATCGCGTTGCACTACGTCTTCGACTTCGGCCACGACCGGCTGCTCTTCGACGTCGGCCACCAGTGCTACCCCCACAAGCTGCTCACCGGCCGCTACCCCCTGCTCGGCAAGCTGCGCCAGCGCGGCGGGATGTCCGGTTTCCCCGAGCCGAAAGAATCCGACTTCGACCTGTTCAGCGTCGGCCACGCCGGCACCGCGATCAGCACGGCCGTGGGCATGGCCCGCGGCGACGACGTCCGAGCGGCCCCCGGAAGCGGCCGCGGCCCGGACGATGACCCCGCGGGGGCTTCGGACCGCAAGGCCGTGGTGCTGGTCGGCGACGCGTCGATCGTCAACGGCGTCGCCCTCGAGGGCCTCAACAACGCCGGCACCCTCCAACGCCAGTTCCTCACCGTCCTCAACGACAACGGCATGTCCATCAGCCAGCCCCAGGGCGCGATGGCCAGCTACTTCGACCGCGTCCGCGTCAGCCCGACCTTCCACGACATCAAGCGGCGCGGCAAAGACATCCTCGACCGGCTTCCGGGGGGCTCGATCCTCGAAGAGGTCTACCACCGCGGCAGCGAGATGCTCCGGGCCATGATCTCCCACGGCCACATGTTCGAGCACTTCGGCCACATCTGTATCGGTCCCGTCGATGGCCACGACCTGCCCACACTGATCGCCACCCTCGCCGAGGTCCGCGACATCGACCGCCCCGTCTTGCTGCACGTCAAGACGGTCAAGGGCAAGGGCTACGAGTTCGCCGAGGGCGACGCGACGACGTTCCACTCGCCCAAGCCGTTCAAACGCGAGGGCTGCCGCGTGGAGGTCACACCGGGGGGCGGGAAGTCGTTCACCAGTGCGTTCGCCGACGCGATGCTCGACGTCATGGCCGACGACGAACGCGTCTTCGCCGTCACCGCCGCGATGGGCCCGGGCACCGGCGTCGACAAGCTCATCGAAGAGTACCCCCACCGCACGCTCGACACCGGCATCTGCGAATCCCACGCGATGGACATGTGCGCCGGCCTCGCCAAATCGGGGATCAAGCCGTTCTTCGCCGTCTATTCGACCTTCGCCCAGCGGGCACTGGACCAGGTGTTTCAGGAAGTCGCGTTGCAGGGGTTGCCCGTGCGGGTGTGCATGGACCGGGCCGGATACGTCGGCGGCGACGGGGCGGTGCACCACGGCTTTATGGACATCGCGATGTTCCGCAGCTTCCCGGGTGTCGTGCAACTCGCGGCGTGCGACGAGCCCTCGCTCCGGGCGGCGCTGCGGTTCATGCAAAACCACGACGACGGGGCCAGCTTCCTGCGTTACCCCCGCGACAGCGTCGCCGACCCGCCGGTGCTTCCTGTCGAAAAGTATCCCGCGTTCGAGATGGGCAAAGCCGTCTGCGTTCGCCCCGCCAAGTCGGACACGCCGGACCTGGCGATCCTCGCCTACGGCACGCCGGTCGTCGCGGCGCTCGCGGGCCTGCCGGTCCTCGCCGAGCACGGCCACGACGTGGCGGTCTACGACGCCCGCTTCGCCCAGCCGGTGGACATCGATTTGATGACCCGATTGCTGAATGCCGGCGTCCCGGTCCTGACCGTGGAGGACCACCTCGCCGACGGCGGGTTCGGCTCGGCGGTGCTGGACGCCGCCAACACCGCGGGCCTCGACACCCGCCTCGTCCATCGCCACGGCATGCCGCGCTCCTGGGTCGGCCCCGACAGCCGATCGAACCAACTCGCCGGTGCCGGCCTCGACGCCGCCGGGGTCGCCGCCCGCGGCCGGGTGGTCTTGGCCGCCGCCGCCGACCTCCGGGCTCGCGACCTCGCCGCCGATCGCGGTTGATCGGTGGCTCCATCGCCGTGGGGTACGGGGTCCGAGCGTGTGATGGGAATATCCGTCTCGGCCCGTCCGTTCACTCCGTATGGACGAAACACCTCCGCGTCCGCAGTCGAGGCTGCGCTGGGACTGGGTCTTGATCTGTCTGGCGGTTGGGGTCGCCGCGTTCTGGATCGGTTGGCAACGCGGCGACCGCGCGGCCGAGGACCGGATCTATGGGGTCGGTAACTTCGATCGCGCCGCCCAATCGCCGCTGCGTAGCCCCGCGGCCACCACCGAACGCAACCTCCGCCTCGCGTCCGCGACGACGCCGACCGGCGAGCTGCCGATTAAGGCGTTCTTCGATCTGCTCGTCGGCAACCCCCGCGACTTCGACCGCGCCGCGGCGGCCGTCCGATCCGGCTACCGCCCGGGCTACGCGCCGATGCTGATGGAGGTCCGACGCTTCAGCCCCAACGCCGATCACCGTCGACGTATGGATGACCTCATCGAGAGCCTGACCGGACAGGCCTTCGACGGTAACTCCGACGCCGCCTGGCGCTGGGTCTGGGATCGGCCCTACGCACCGCACCCCGACTACGGCACGTTCAAGGCCGAGCTCTACCGCGGCCTCGACCCCCGCTTCGCCGCCTACTTCGACGACCACACCGACGACGCCCTCATCCGTCTCGACGAGGTCCGTTGGGGCGGTGTCCGACGCGACGGCATCCCGCCGCTCAAGGACCCCGAGGTGGTCTCGGTCGATGCACCCGAAGCCGCCTACCTCGACGACGACAACGTCGTCTTCGGCATCGAGTTCAACGGCGACGCCCGGGCTTACCCCAAACGCATCCTCGCCTGGCACGAGATGGTCAAAGACGTCGTCGGCCCGCCCGACAACCCCCTCTCCATCAACGGCGTCTACTGCACCCTCTGCGGCTCGATGATCGTCTACCGCACCGAGCACGACGGCAAACACTACGAACTCGGCACCTCCGGCTTCCTCTACCGTTCCAACAAGCTGATGTACGACCACGCCACCGAGTCCATGTGGTCCACCCTCACCGGCCGACCCGTCATCGGCCCGCTCGTCGGCCAAGGCATCCAACTCGAACCGCTCTACGTCGTCACCACGACCTGGGGTGAGTGGAAGAAGCGCCACCCCGACACCAAGGTCCTCACCCTCAACACCGGCCACCGCCGCAACTACGGCGAGGGCGTCGCCTACCGCAGCTATTTCGGGACCGACGAACTCATGTTCACCGTCCCCCAAGCCGACAACCGCCTGCTCAACAAGCAAGAAGTCCTCGCCCTCCGCTTCGGCACCCCCGGAACGCCCGGAACGCCTGGAACCCCCGGAAACGACACCACCCCGCCCACCGCGATCGACACGGCGCTGCTCGGTGCTAACCCGCTCTACATCGACACGCTGGGCGAAACCCGATACGCCGTCCTCACCGACACGTCCGGAGCCAACCGCGTCTACGCCGTCGGCGGCACGCAGTTGACGAATTACGACGGGCACCAAACGGCAACCGATGCCGGCGGCCGAACGTGGACCGTCACCGAAGACGCCCTCGTCGCCGACGACGGATCGCGGCCTCTGGATCGCTTGCCCGCCCACCGCGCGTTCTGGTTCGGCTGGCACGCCGCCCACCCGGACACCGAGTTGATCCGGTAACGACTACTTCGTTCCTACCGGGCCGCCGCTCTCGAAATATTTGTCGCGGATCGCTTGCTCCAGGTCGATGCCGTTGATGTTCGCCAGCGTGCACAGCCACGCCAGCACGTCCGCGAACTCGCCGGCCGGGTCGTCGTCGCCGGACGTCTCGCCGCCCTCGCCGGCGGCCTTGTGCAACGCCGTCGCCAGCTCGCCCACCTCCTCGACCAGCCACATGAACGTCCCGGCCGTGCCGCGGGCGCTGTCGGTGGCGAAGTATTTTTCGCGGATGTGATCCTGGAACGCGCGGAACGTCAGCCCGCCGTTTGCGTCGCCGTCGGTTGGATGTTCACTCATGCGGCGGATTGTAAAGCCCGGCCGCCGCGTCCCGCTAACCCACGCACCCCGCCCGGCGTCGCCCGCTCGATCAGCCCCACCGCCAAGACCCCCGTCAGCGACACCGCCCAAACATGATCCACCCACGTCAGCCCGTGGCCGTGTCCGCCGAGCGCCGCCTCCGGCAGCCGCAACGCCTCGAGAGAAAACAACGCGTCCAACAACAGCCCCGCCCCCACCGCGACTACCACCACGCTCCCCAGGTACACCGCCCCCGCCCGCCGACCCAGCACGCTCCACGTCACCGAGATCGTCGCCGCGTTCGTCGCCGGCCCCGCCACCAGAAACGCCAGCACCGCCCCCGGCGACGCCCCGACCGCCAACAACCCCAACGCAATCGGGATCGACCCCGTTGCGCACACGTACAGCGGCGCACCCACCAACACCGCCGCGATCATCGCCAACCAGCCGCCCCCCAGGTACGGCGCCAACGCGTCGGCCGGCACCAACGCCGTCAGCAACGCCGCCACCACCAATCCCACCAGCAACGCCCCCACGATGTCTGCCGGCAGCGTCACGCACCCGTAACGCAGCGCCCGCACCCACCTCGGCGGCGGTGTCGGCTCCTTCCCCGACGAGCCGCAGCAAGACCCGCAGTGACCGCCTTTGGGCTTGGCGTCTTCCCGACCTTCGTCCGCCTCACCCCGACCCGCCACCCCATCCACCAACAACCCGCCCACCACCCCATTGACCAACGCCACCGCCGGCCGCACCACCGCGAACACCGGCCCCATCAACGCATACGTCGCCATCACCGAGTCCACCCCCGTCTGCGGCGTCGACAGCAAAAACGACGACGTCGCCCCCCGGCTCGCCCCCTGCCGATACAGCCCCGCCCCCACCGGGATCACCCCGCAAGAACACAGCGGCAGCGGCACCCCCAACACCGCCGCCTTCACCGTCGGCCACACCCCCCCCCCCCGAGATGCCGCTCCACCCACTTCGGCGACACCCACACCGACAACACCCCCGCCGCCCCAAACCCCAGCAACAGCCAAGGCGCCATCGCCGCCATCGTCTCCCAGAACGCCAACGCCACGCCGATCAACCGTTCCATCACCTCATTATCCTAGGCCCCGGATACCCCTCTCCAAAAATCTTCATACCACCGCCCATGCCCACCCCCACCCGCCAACGCCACGAACAACACCTCCTCAACCTCTTCGAGCAGTTCGTCGTCCAGCTGCGCCTTGCGCTTGAAGATCTG
>JBCBSA010000118.1:0-8127 GCA_039819425.1 Planctomycetota bacterium | reverse complement strand
GCGAGCGGGCGGCGGCGCCGAGGGCTTGCGGGTCGCGGACGGGGGCGGCGGCGACGCTGGGCTCGAAGGCGGTGAGCAGGCGGCGGCGTTCGGCGCGGTCGGTGAGCTTGCGGAGGGCGGCGTCGGCGCGGTGCATGAGGCGGGGCTTGCCGGCGACGCGGGCGGCGACGACGAGGCCGGCCCAGGCTTCGGCGTCGGCGGGGACCAGGCGGGTCGCGCGATGGAACGCGCGGCCGGCCTGGGCGGGCTTGCCGGCGAGCAGATGCAGGCGGGCGAGGCGGCGGTGGGTGAGCGCAAGGCTCTGAGCCGACTGGTCGGGATCGGCCAAGGCCAGGGTCAGGCGGTCGGCGGCGCGGGGCAGGTCGCCGAGGGCTTCGGCGACGGCGGCGGCTTCACGGGCCAAATCACCGTCGGCTTCGTCCTCGGCCTCGGCGGCACCAATTCCGGGGGCAAGCAACTCGGCGTAGTGGGCCTCGGCTTCGGGGAGGCGGTCGCAAGCGACGCAGAGGCGGGCGGCGCGTCTCCGGTTGTGGTCGTCGATCGTGCCCAGGGCGTCGAGGGCGGCGGCGGGGTCGCTGTGGGTGAGCAGGTCGCTGCGGAGGCGGGCTGAAGTGCGGTCGTCGGGTTCGAGTTCGAGGACCTGGCCCAGGGTGTGGGCGGCCGCGGCGGGGCGGTTGGCGTGGACCTGCATGCCCGCGAGGGTGCGGAGGACACCGGCGTCGCCGGGGAAGCGGTCGGCGAGAGACTCCATCAGCGCCACGGCGAGATCGATCCGGCCCGACGAGGCGAGGGCGGTGGCCCGCATGAGGTCGACGTCGGGGCGGGCGGTGTCGGCGTCGGCTTCGTTGCCGGTCGAGCTGAGGCCGTGGTTGTCTAGCGCGGTGAGCGCGAGACGGGGCTCGTGCCGACGCAGGCGGATGCGGGCTTCGAGGAGGCGGGCCTCGGCGTGGTCGGGGTCGCGGCGCAGGGCCTCGCGGACGTGGTCGAGCGCGGCGTCGAGGAGGTTGCCGGCCAGAGCGAGGCGGGCGTGGTCCAGGGCGTGGGCGATGGCTTCGCGTTGGGAGCGTTCGTGTTTCATCGTTAGGCGGCCTTGAGCCGATCGATTTCGAGCCGCCGGGCGTAGGCGGCCTGGACGTCGGGGTAGTGCGGGAACTTGAGGGCGACGCGCTTGAGCGTCTCGGCGGCGGGCGGGCCGACGGCCTCGTCGTCTTCGAGTTGACCAAGCAACATGGCCAACACCGCGTTGAACGGGTTGATCCGCAGGCCGCGGTGGGCCCAGCGGCGGGCGTCGTCTTCGTCGCCGGCGAGCATGGCCAACTCGGCGAGGGCCTGGGTGAGCTGTTCCATGACCGGTTCGCCCTCGAACCGGGCGGTGGCCCGGGCGATCGCCGCCCGCAGCAGCGAGATCGGCTTGGTGCGCGGGGCGTGCTTCGTGGCGTAGACCAGCGACGGCACGACCTCGGGGTCGGCGGCGAGTTCGTCGGTCAGCCGTTCGACGGTGGCGTCGGGCACGGCCGGGAGTTCGGTGAGGCCGGGCACGTCCATGAGCGTGACCCATTGGGCGACGTCGGGGTCGTGGCCGTGGAGGTGGTAGAGCCAGGCGGAGAGCCGGCGGGCTTCGTCGTCGAGGCCGGACCGGAGCAGGACCGCGACGGCGAGCTTGGCCTGGGCGGGGTCCATGGCCTGGGGCTGGGTGCGCTGCGGCTGGCCGAGCACCTCGCGGGCGGCGGCGAAGTCGTCACGCCGGGCGAGCAACGCGGCGAGCAGGACCCGCGCGGCCGGCGGGCCGCCGCGGCGACACCAGGCGTGGAGCTCGAGCTCGGCCTCGGCCAGCCGGCCGTTCACCGCCATCTCACGCAGGCGGTCGAGGGCCTGTGCGTCGGCGGTGGCGGGCGTGTTGGAAGGCGAGGCGATCACCAGTCAGCTCCGTGGGGCAAATCATCCCGGCGTACTTCCGGGGGTCCGCGGTGGTATCGACTGGTCGGGTCGTCCGGTTTAGGCAGAAGCACGACCCTGTGACGCCTCGGTAAGAGACGACGGCCACCCCAACGTCAACGCCGTGATTACCGGACCCCCGGAAGAATTTCGTGGTGTTGCGGTAGATTCAGCTCGTCGCCGCCGTGTCGAGCAGCACCAGGTTGTCGCGGTGCACCACCGCCCGGTACGCCGGCCGGCCGAGGATGCCGGGGATCTGGTTCGACCGCTTGCCGCGGATCAGCCGCAGCTCGTCGGCCGAGTAGTTGGACAACCCCCGGGCGATCTCACGCCCCTGAGGGTCGCGCAGCATCACCACGTCGCCGCGCTCGAACCGCCCGGTCAGCTCGGCGACGCCGGTGGCGAGCAGGCTCTTGCCTTTCTTGGACAGCGCGTCCACCGCACCCGCGTCCAGCGTCACCGCGCCCGCCGGCCGCGCGGTGAGCCCGATCCAGCGCTGCCGGCTGTCGAGCCGCCGCGTCGCCGGGGCGAACACGGTGCCCAGCTTCTCCCCGTCGAGCAGCCGGGTGATCACGTCCGGCTCGGTACCCGAAGCGATGACCGCCACCTCACCGGCCTCGACCGCGATCCGGGCCGCCTCCAGCTTCGTCTGCATCCCGCCGCTGCCCCAGTCGCTCTTCTGCCCCCGCCGCACGTGCTGCAACTGGTCCAGCACCGAGTCGACCCGGTCGATCACTTGCCCGTCGCTGTCCAGCAACCCATCGACCGACGTCAGCAGCACTAGTACCTCGGCCCGCAGCGCGCTGCACATCAGCGCCGCCAAGAGGTCGTTGTCGCCGAAGCGGATCTCCTCGACCGCGACCGTGTCGTTCTCGTTGAGCACGGGGACGCAGCCCATGTCGTGCAGCTTCGCCACGCAGTTGCGGATGTTGAGGAACCGTAGCCTGTCGTCGAAGTCGGCCCGGGTGAGCAGGACCTGCCCGACGCCCAGGCCGTGCTCGCCGAGCGCGTCGTGCCAGTGCGTCATGAGCGCCCGCTGCCCGATCGCCGCCACCGCCTGCTGCTCGGCCACGTCCGTCGGCCGCTTGGTCAAGCCCCGCTCCACGCACCCCGCGCCGATCGCCCCGCTGCTCACCAGCGTCACCCGCCGACCGGATTGGGTCAGTGCCGCGACTTGGCGGGCGATGTCGGCAATGAAATCGGTGTCCACCGCGGGCAGCGGCTTGGCGTTCTTCTTGCTCCGCGTGCTCGCCGCCCCGGTAATCAGCTGGGTCCCGATCTTGACCACGACGTGCTGGGCGTGGCGTAACACGTTTTGTCGGATCTCGGTCGAGGGCATGGCCGCCAAGTTTAGCGGGCGATCGGAAATCGCCGTCCGTCATTCAACCGCCGCCACCCCCAGCAGCCCCAACAGCAAATCCCGGTACCGCCGCGTCGCCCCCTGCCGCGACCGGATCACCTCCCGCCCCGCCGCCGCCACCTCGCTCGCCATCGTCCGGTTTCGCAAGAGCTCGTCGATCGCCGACGCCGGGTCGTCCGTGACCACGATCCCCCCCGCGTCCTCCAGCGCCCGCATCGTCTCGGCGAAGTCCGCGTAGTACGGCCCGATCACCGTCGGCTTGCCCAACGCGATCGGCTCCATCATGTCCGACCCGTACAGCTCCCCCGTAAAACTCCGCCCCACGACGCACACGTCCGCCAGGCTGTACGCCGCCCGCAGCTCCCCGATCGTGTCCAGCAGAAACACCGGAGGGTTGTCGGTATCCACCGTCGTCGAATCCGGAGCCGTCCGGCGCACCACCCCGCGCCCCAATTCCTTTGCCATCCGCACCACCCCCTCGAACCACTCCGGCTTCCGCGGTGCGATTAACAGCTGCGCATCCCGCGGTGCCGCTTCGATCAACAACCGCTCCTCCCCCGGCGCCGTCGACCCCGCCACCACCAACGGCCGACCCCGGTCGATCCCCATCGCCTCGGCCAACGCGCCCGCCCCGTCCACCGTGTCCTCGACAACGGCCGTGTCCCACTTCATCGTGTCCAACACTTTCACCCGTTCCGCGGGCACCCCCACCCCCACAAATCGCTCGGCGTAGTCCTCCGTCTGGACCCCCGCCACCGTTAGCCCCCGGAACGCCCCCCGGATCAACGGCCCGAGTCGGCGATACCCCCGATAGCTCCGCTCCGTCAGCCGCCCGTTCACCACCGCCACCGGCACCCCGCGTCGGTTGCACGCCTCCACAAAGTTCGGCCACACCTCCAACTCCACCAACGCCACCGCGTCCGGCCGCACCGCGTCCAAAAACTTCTTGACCCCCCCGGAAAAATCAAACGGAAACCGCACGACGGCATGCCCCCCGGAATCCTTCCCGTACAACGCCGAGGCCCGGGCGAACCCCGTGTTCGTCGTCGTCGCCACCACCACCTCGACCGCGTCCACCGCGTTCAGCTCCGCCACCAGGTTCCGGATGAGGTTGACCTCCCCGACCGACACCCCGTGGATCAGCAGCCGCTTCACCCCGTCACGCTTCTCGCCAAGCCCCCGCCCCGCGGTGTCCCCGAAACGGCCCGCCCAGTCCGTCCGCCACTTGCCGGTCCGCAGCAGGCTTAGCCCCCAGATCGGCGACGTCGCCACCGCCCCGATCCCGTACACGATGTCTCGGCCCAGTCCCATAGCCGCGCGAGTGTACCCCCGGAAGTTCACCCCCGGAAGTTGGCCGCGGCAGACGTGACCGCCTCGGCTTCTTCGGATGGCTGCGCGGTGATCCCCGGCGATTGCTCTACAATCCCGCCCCCATGAGCGCCGACACCTTCTACGTCACCACCCCGATCTACTACGTCAACGATAAGCCCCACCTCGGGCACGTCTACACGACGATGGTCGCCGACGTCGTCGCCCGCTACCACCGCCTCCGCGGCGACGACGTGTTCTTCCTCACCGGCGTCGACGAGCACGCCGCCAAGGTCTCCGACAAGGCCGCCGAGCACGGCGTCTCGCCGCAGGAGTGGGCCGACCAGAACGCCGAACAATTCCGGGGGACGTTCGAGAAGCTCGAGATGACGAACGACGACTTCGTCCGCACCTCGTCCGAGCAGCACAAGACCAAAGTCACCGAGTACTTCACGGCCCTGCTCGCCTCGGGCGACGTCTACGCCGGCGAATACGAGGGCTGGTACGACGCGGGGCAGGAGGAATACGTCCCCGAAAACAAGGCCAAGGAGAGCGACTACAAGTCCCCCGTCAACGGCAAGCCGCTGGTCCGCAAGTCGGAAAAAAACTACTTCTTCCGGCTCTCGGCCTACCGCGACCAACTGCTCGCCCACTTCGACGCCCACCCCCACTTCGTCCAGCCCGACGCCCGCCGCAACGAGATCATCAACCGCATTAAGGACGCCCAGGACATCCCGATCTCCCGTACCGGGTCCAACGGGTGGGGCATCCCTATCCCGGGGGACGAGGAGCAGACGATCTACGTCTGGATCGACGCGCTGTTCAACTACCTGACTTATGTGGACACGCCCGAGCGCCGGCACTATTGGACTTCCGGGGGCGGGGCGACGCACTTCATCGCCAAGGACATCCTTTGGTTTCACGCCGCGATCTGGCCGGCGCTGCTGTTCGCCTTGCAGAAGTGCGAGGGTTATGACTGGGTGAACCAACCGAAGCAGGTTTACTCGCATAGCTACTGGGTCAGCGAGTCCGGCGAGAAGATGAGCAAGTCGCTCGGTAACTTCCTCGATCCCGCTGCTATCAACAACTATGTCGAAGAGTTTGGCCTCGACGCCCTGCGCTATTTCCTCGCCACCCGCGGTCCCCTCGGCACCACCGACAGTGCATTCTCGTCGGATTTATTCATTGAAGTCTATAACTCCGATTTGGCAAACAAATTCGGAAATTCTGTTTCTCGCGTTACCAATATGGTCAATAAATATTGTGATGGACAGGTGCCGCATGACAATGAGTCGTACCGAACGGATGAGCTCGGGCGTGATCCGATTTTGCATAATGTCAAGCCACCCGCCCGACAACCCGAAACGATGCTCGAACGTCAATGTAGATTAGCCGATTCGCTCTCAGCAGAAATGTGGGTTGATACTCGGATAGGCGGAGCAGCGAACTATTTGATCTCATACATTGTCGAGTATGTGGATGGTTTCATTGAAGAGACCAGTCCATTCAAGTTAGCGAAAAACGAAGAGAATCTACCTGAAGTTAAAGCAATTCTTTATAATTGTGCGGAAGCATTGCGGATCGCGTCGGTGTTGTTGTGGCCGTTTATCCCGGACGCTTGCGAGAAGTTCTGGGGGCGGATCGGGTGCGACTACGCCGAGCAGATGCGGGCCAACGGGGGTAAGGGGAAGCTCGATGAGTGGGTACGGTGGGGGCAGTTGCAGCCGGGGACGCCGATCGAGAAGGGCGAGGCGTTGTTCCCGCGGTATCAGGTTGCGAAATAAAGCCGCGACCGGTGGTCGCGCGTTCGCCCGCAGGGCGAGACGGGGGTCAACGGGGTAGGGGTAAGGGTGTTGGATTTGGGCCTGCGGCCCAAGGCGCGACCGGCGGTCGCGGCTTTGTGGTTATTCGACCGGGACGACGCCGGGGGTGGGGTCGAGGGCGGTGAAGCGGTTGGTGTCGAGGTCCCAGGTGAAGCGGCGGGCGGTGGTGGTGGTGCGGTCCTGCGTCAGTTCGACGGCGCGGCGGGGTTCGGCCCAGAACTCGGCCTGGCGTTTGGATTCGTCGTACTCGAGGTGGTCGGCGACGATGCTGGCGTCGGCGCGGGCGACGCGGACTCGGCCGTCGGCGTTGATGCGGCGGACCTGGGCGCGGGGGGCGTCGCCCGCGAGGTAGGCACCGAGGCCGCCGGTCTCGGTGAGGTCGGCGACCAGGCGTTGGGCGTCTAATTTCACGGGTTCGCCGTCAACTCCGGCAACCTCCGGAAGGCCGTCTTCGCCGCGGCCATTTTCCGGGGCACTTCCGGGGGGGGGGCGGTGGAGCATGAAGACGTCGCCTTCGAGGCGGAGGTCGTTGGCCTGGGCGTCGAGGAGGAGCTGTTTTTCCCAGGCGAAGACGGTGACCCCGCGACCGGCGAGGTTCACCGGGCCGTCGTCTGAAACGTCCGAGTCGTCGGCGGGGGGGGAGCGATAGTCTTCGAGGAGGAGTCGGCCGCGGGTGGGGACGCGGACCTGTTCGACCGTGATGTGGTCGTCGATGGTGGTCCGGTTGGTGAGGTTCGGCGGCTGGTTGATGAAACGCAGGTCGGTGCTGATGAGGGTGAGGCGGGTGAGGGGGCGGGCGTTGGGCTCGGCGTTCTCGTCGAAGGTCTGGGCGGTGAACTGGACCTGTTGGTCGGCGTCGTCGGGGTCAGACGTAGCGGTGACGCGGCGGATGTCGAGGGCACCCCCGGGAACTCCCCCGGAAATGTCCCCGGAAATTTCACCAGACGCGTTGCGGGTGTCCGGGGCGTCGCTGTTCGAGGTGTCGAAATCTTGGGGGACGAACTCGAGGGCGAGGCGGTGGGCGTTGGTGAGGGAGGTGTCGTCGACGGCGGAGGTGGAGGCGGCGTCGACGCGCCCGAGGAAGAGGGCGGTGCCGGCGGCGTTGTCGAAGTCCATCGAGGTCTGCCAAGTGACGTTGAGGCGGGCTTCGGGGTCGTCGGGGTCGACGGCGGCGGAGAAGGTGCCGGGGCCCAGGGCGTGGGCGGACTGCTCGTTTTCGAGGAGGACGAGGTGGACGCCGGCGAGGGCGGCGTCGGAGCGGGTGAGGGTGGCGAAGTGGTTTTCGTCTTGGCCGAAGAGGGCGAGGCGGTTGACGCGGGGGTCGGCGTCGAGGGCGTGGGCGGTGAGGATGGCCTCGTTGCCGGGTTCGGTGAGGTTGACGCGGACGTCGCCGAGGGCGCGGAGGCGGGTGATTTGGATGTTGGTTTCGGTGGAGTCCGAGGTGGGGGGCACGGGCACTGAAGTGCCCGAGCCTCGTGTCGGGTTCGCCGCGGTTACTTCCGGGGCGGGGGCGAGGTCGAGGGTGAGTTGGTGGGATCGGAAGGTCGTGGTGGGTTGGAGGGCGACGACGGGTTGAGCAGGCGAGCCTTGGGCGGCGAGGCGGGTAGGCTGAGGATTGCCGTCGGCGTCGCGGGTGAGGTGGAGGGCGAGGCTCTGGCTGGTGAGGTCGAGTTGCTGGGCGGGGTCGGGGTCGTCGGCGAC
>JBCBSA010000117.1:0-8170 GCA_039819425.1 Planctomycetota bacterium | reverse complement strand
TCATCGAGGCCGGCTTCCCCATCACCAGCGACGGCGACTTCGAAGCCGTCAAAGCCATCGCCGCCGAGTTGACCGGCCCGATCGTCTGCGGCCTGGCCCGCTGCGTGCCCAAGGACATCGACCGCGCCGGCGAAGCCGTGAAGGGCTCGACTTCCGGAGGGGGCGGGCGGATCCACGTGTTCTGCGCCACCAGCAAGATCCACCGCGAGCACAAGCTCAAGAAAGCCTTCGAGCAGATCATCGAGTTGTCGGTCCGCAGCGTCGAGCAGGCCCGCGGGTACGTCGACGACGTCGAGTTTTCGCCCGAGGACGGCAGCCGGACCGAGCTGGACAAGCTCGTCGAGATCACCCACGCCGTGATCGAGGCCGGCGCGACGACGATCAACATCCCCGACACCGTCGGCTACGCCGTGCCCGAAGAGTACGGCCACATCTTCGCCTACGTCCGCGAAAAACTACCGATCATCGACGAGCAGAACATCTACCTGTCCAGCCACTGCCACAACGACCTCGGCCTCGCCGTGGCCAACTCGCTCGCCGCCGTGCAGAGCGGGGCCCGGCAGATCGAGTGCACCATCAACGGCATCGGCGAGCGGGCCGGCAACGCCGCGCTCGAAGAGGTCGTCATGGCGATGCGCACACGGCAGGACTACTTCAGCAACTACACGACCGGCGTTGACATCCGCAAGCTCTACCCGACCTCGCGGATGGTCTCGACCAAGACCGGCCTCAGCGTGCAGCGCAACAAAGCCCTGGTCGGCAAGAACGCCTTCGCCCACGAGTCGGGCATCCACCAGGACGGCATGCTCAAGAACCGCAACACCTACGAGATCATGGATCCCCAGGCCATCGGCGTGCCCAAGAGCACGCTCGTGCTGGGCAAGCACTCGGGCCGGGCCGCCATCAAGGACCGGTTGCAGGAGCTCGGCCACACGGTCGACGACGACACGCTGCTGCGCGTCTACGACGAGTTCAAGACCCTGGCCGACAAGAAGAAAGAGGTCTACGACGAAGACCTCGAAGCGATCCTCGACACGACGCTCGACGCCGGCCGCAGCCTGTGGTCCATCGACCGCTTCCAGGTCACCAGCAGCAGCGACCAGACCGCGACCGCCACCGTCGTGCTGCGCGACTCGTCGGGCGAGGTGCGCGAGGACGCCGCCACCGGCGACGGCCCGCTCGACGCCATCTTCTCCGCCGTCCAGCGCATCACCGGCGTCTCGGCCACCCTCCAGGACTACACCACCCGCGCCATCACCGGCGGCAAGGAAGCCCAAGGCGAAGCCACCATCCGCCTCAACCACCACGGCCGCCAGGTCCGCGGCCGCGGCGTGTCGACCGACGTCATCGAGGCCGCCGCGAACGCCTACCTCGCCGCCATCAACCGCATCAAGACCACCGAAGACCGCCGCGTCCGCGCCACCACACCGACCGAGTCCGGCGGAGACGCCGTCTTCGAAAGGCCGGCCCAGCCGTGAGCGGGGCGGCCCCCGAGTTCGCCGCGCGGCTCCACACCACGCCGGACGGCCGAGCGTTGCGTATCCGGCGGGCCGTGCCGGACGACGCCGAGGCGGTGCTGGCGTACATGCACGAGATCCTGTCCGAGGTGACGCCGTATATCTGCACGACGCCCGAAGAGTTCACCTACACCGTCGAGCAGGAGCGCGACATGCTTTCCGACCAAGACGCGGCCCGCGGCGACTTGTGGCTGATCGCCGAGTCCGGCCCGCGCGTCGTCGGCTCGCTCAACGTCAGCCGGGTGCGCCGGTCGCGCCTCGCGCACGTCAGCCTGCTCGGCATGACGCTAAGACCCGAATTCCGCGGCGTCGGGCTCGGCTCGGCGATGATGGACGCGCTGATCGAATGGGCCGAGTCGCACCCCGTCACGGAGTTGTTGCAGCTCGAGGTCTACGCGGACAACGAGCGGGCCCAGCGTCTCTACCGGCGTGTCGGCTTCACCGAGGCCGGACGCATCCCGCGCCGCATGAAGTTCGGCCCCGGGCATTACAAAGATGCGGTCATGATGTACCGCGACGTGCGCTCGCCGGACCAAAAGAGGAGAGACGCATGAGCCTGACCTTGAAGGTCGATGATGAAGTCTCGCTGCATTTGGCCGGGCCGGAACACGCCGAAGAGGTTTTTGCGTTGGTCGAACGGAATCGGGACCACCTCGGCCCTTGGATGGGCTGGGTCGAGGCCGCGCAAAGCGTCGAAGACATCTTGCAGGTTAAGCGAGAGGCGGCCGAGAAATACGCCGAGCGATCCCAGCTTGCGCTTCACATTTTTGAAGCCGAACGCATGGTCGGTGCGATTGCCCTGCACGAACTCGACGACCCGCACGGCTCGGCAGAGTTTGGGTACTGGCTCGACGAAGCGGCCCAGGGACGCGGCCTCGTGACGCGGTCCGCCAAGACCTTGCTCGATTACGGGTTCGACGAATACGGCCTGCACCGGGTGTACCTCACGGCCGACGCGAAAAACGTCCGCAGCATCGCGGTTGCTGAGCGCCTGGGGATGCGTCGCGAAGGCGAGATGAAACAAGATTGCCTGATGCCCGGAGGCCGTTACCGGGATTCGGTGCTGTACGCCGTCTTGGCGGATGAATGGAAAGAAGGAAGACGATGAGCTTGGCGATTCCCGTTGATGACGAAGTATCGCTACGCCTGGTGGCGCCCGAGCACGCCGAGGAGATCACGGCAGTGGCGCGGGCGAACGTGGAATACGTCGGGCGGTGGCTGCCGTGGTGTACGGAGAAGTACGACGTGGAGGGCTGCCGGGCGTGGGCGTTGTCGTCTTTGCGGGGGTTCGGCGAGCGGAAGCAGCTGCCGCTGTCGGTGCTGGAGCACGGCCGGGTGGTCGGCGGCTGCGGCATCAACGATTGGCGGCAACAGACCAACGCGGACTGGGATCATGCCGTGGCGTGGGGGGAGATCGGCTATTGGTTGGCCGAGGACGCGACGGGGCGGGGGATCGTCACGCGCTGCGTGAGGCGGCTGTTGGACTATGCCTTCGACGAGATCGGGTTGGAAAGGATGGTCATCCGCGTCGAACCCGACAACGCCCGGAGTCGGGCCGTCCCCGAGCGGCTGGGTTTTACCTGCGAGGGCACGTCGCGGCGGGTCGCCGTCTGGAAGGGGCGGCCGGTGGACATGCGGGTCTACTCGATGCTGGCCGACGAATGGCGGGCTGCGGCCGGGCAGCCTGCGGAGAACCAACTTCCTCCCGGGGGCGGGGGCGTGAGCAATCGGTAAAACCGCGAGAGCCCATCCACTGGGATGGCCGATAAGATGAATGATATGACTCAAACCCCGATCCCGTCGGCGGTGCCGGTCACCCCCGGTGCCCCCGGAAAGCCCAAAAACCCTGGACCTGCTCCCGCGGTCGATCCCACCGCTCCTCGGGCCGACGAGGGCGACATGCCCCGGGCGGTGACGCAGACCAAGTATTTCGTACTCGACACGAACGTGCTGCTGCACAACCCCGCGGCGCTGTACATGTTCGCGGACAACCACGTGATCATCCCGTTCACGGTGCTCGAAGAGCTCGATAAGTTCAAAAAGAACAACGACGACACCGGCCGCAACTGCCGGGAGGTCATCCGCCAGCTCGACCACCTGCGGAACAAGGGCCCGCTGGCCGAGGGCGTGGAGTGGAACGGCCACGGCGGGACGGTGCGGATCGATTTCGCGACCGACGACCGGCCCACCGCGCTGCGTGAAGACGCGCCGGACAACCGGATCATCGCGGTGGCCTGGCGGATGCAGCGCGAGGGCAAGCGGTCGATCATGATCTCCAAGGACATCAACGTCCGGATCAAGTCGGACTCGCTGGGCGTGCCGGCCGAGGACTTCGAGGCGCAGAAGGTCGACAGCGATCGGCTGTACCGCGGCTACGCCGACCTCGAGGTCGCCGGGGAGTTGATCGATCGGATGTACGAGGAGAAGCAGGTCGAGCTCGAGGCGATCGCCCCCGAGGCCGACGGCGGCGGTGCCAACGGCGAGGCGGCGCCGACCGAGGTCCTTCCGAACCAGTTCGTGCATCTGCGTAACACGCTGGACGAGTCGCATACGGGCCTGGCCCGGCGGCTGGCGGACACCGACCACCTGATCCCGATCCACGCCCCGCGCAAGCCGGTGTTCGGGATCATGGCCCGCAACGCGCAGCAGACGATGGCGCTGGACCTGCTGCTCGACGACGACCTCAAGCTGATCACGCTGCTGGGCACGGCGGGCACGGGCAAGACGCTGCTGGCGCTGGCGGCGGGGATGGCCAAGGTGTTCACCGAGCAGCGGTACGACAAGCTGCTGGTGGCTCGGCCGATCATGCCGATGGGGCGAGACATCGGCTATCTGCCGGGGGACAAGGACGAGAAGCTGTCGGCGTGGATGCAGCCGATCTTCGACAACCTGGAGTACCTGATGTCGACGCGGGGTGTCGGGCATCAGCACGCCGACTCGAAGCCGGTGGAGCAGCGGATCAAGCAGTTCATGAGCTCGGGGCAGCTGGTGCTCGAGCCGTTGACGTACATCCGGGGGCGGTCGATCCCGATGCAGTTCATGATCGTCGACGAGGCGCAGAACCTGACGCCGCACGAGGTGAAGACGATCGTGTCCCGCGTCGGCGAGGGCACGAAGATCGTGCTCACCGGCGATGTCGCGCAGATCGACAACCCGTACCTCGACGCGTCGAGCAACGGCATGAGCTACCTGATCGAACGGCTCAAGGGCTCGGCCCAGGTCGGCCACGTGACGCTGGCCAAGAGCGAACGCAGCGAGCTGGCGTCGCTGGCGGCGGAGAAGTTGTAGGCATCGACCACCACGAGCGACGGATATTCGTTCAGTCCGTGTTCAGAGCCCGCTAGAGTAAATGTATGACCGCTGCAGAGACCCAACATCTCATCACCGCGGACGAGTTTTTTGAGAACCCGAAGTACGAGCGGTGTGAACTCATCGACGGGGAGGTGAATCCGGTGTCTCCTACAGGTGGTCATCACGGTGTTGTTGTTTTGCGTATCGGTCGGAAGATTGGGGCGTTTGTTGACGACCATCAACTCGGCTTAGCCTTCGGGGCCGAGACGGGATTTCTGTTGGGTCGCGACCCGGACACGCTCCGAGCGCCCGACGTGGCGTTCATTGCCAAGGATCGTTCAGCCGAGGCCGACATACCTAAATACATCCCTATTCCGCCGGACCTGGCGGTCGAAGTCAACAGCCCCAGCGACCGCATCAGCGACGTGACGGCGAAGGCGAACTGGTGGCTGGCGAACGGCACCCGTCAGGTGTGGGTCGTCGATCCGCCGAGCCGGACGGTGACGGTGTATCACCCCGACGGGGCGGCGCACGTCTGGAAGGACGGCGAGACGTTCGGCGGGGGGGAGGTGTTGCCGGGGTTCACGTTGGCGGTGGGTGAGTTGTTCGGGGGTGGCGCGGGGTGACGGCGGTCGTGGGGCTGGGTTCTGAGGGTGGGTCGTTTGTCGATCGGCATGAAGCCGCGGCGACCGGCGGTCGTTGACCGCCGGCTGTGGCCCGTTAGGGGAAGCGGTGTTGGCCCCGGGGATTTCCGCGTGGGTCTACAATTCACGTATGGCGATTCGATCCGAGGATATCCCGTCGCAGGAGGAGGCCGACGCGGTGCGCGAAGCGGCGGGGGGTGGGGAGCGGCGTAAGAAGAGTTGGCTGCGGTGGCCGGTGCGGGTGGTGGTGGTGGGGTTGTTGTTGTTGGTGGTGGCGGTCGTCGCGTTGCCGACGGTGGTGAGCAGCGGGCCGGGGACGGACGCGATCGTGGAGCGGATCAACGCGCGGATCCCGGGGACGTTGGAGGTGGGGGACCTTCGGCTGGCCTGGCTGAAGGGGCAGGGGGTGACGGACGTGCGGCTGCTGGACCCAGACGGGGCGGTGGTCGCGTCGGTGGGGCGGGTGGCGATGGAGGACGTGGGGCTGATCGGGCTGCTGCGGGGGTCGGCGGACCTGGGGGTAGTGGCGGTGGAGCGGGGGGTGGTGGAGCTGGTGCAGGATGCTCAGGGGCGGACGAACCTGGACGCGGCGCTGGGAACGTCGTGGTTTGCAAAACAAGAAGCCGTCTCGGTACCCGCCCCCGGAACAAGCGATCTCCCGGGGGAAAACGATCCCCACGAAGAAACAGGCGAGCCGTCCGGAACGGTTGAGCCCGTTGAGCGTCGGCCCGCGCCGCGGCGGAGTCGGGGTGGGGGGGTGACGCTGCCGGCGGACCTGTCGCTGCAGTTCGCGTTGCGGGACGTGACGGTGAGCATGACGGGTCCGACGATCGAGTCGATCCGGGTGGAGCTGCCCGAGGCGACGCTGTCGGCGAACGGGCCGTCGCGGCTGGGGTTTACGCTGGACGCGGCGGTGCAGCAGGGCGGCGACCGCGGGGCGGCGGAGTTGGCCGGCTCGGTGCAGGGGCTGTTCGACGAGCGCGGCCGGCTGTCGCTGGACGACCCGGAGTTCGACGTCGAGGGGTTGGTCGATGCGTTGCCGTTGACGGCGTTGGACCGGCTGGCGGGCGGGGAGCCGAGGTTCCAGACGGTGGTCGGGCCGACGCTGGACGCGGAGTTGCGGCTCAAGGGCAAGCGTGGCGATTTGGATGCGAGGGTGGTGGTGACCAGCGAGCGGCTGAACGTGGACCAGGCGGTCGTGGCCGACCCGACGCACGTCACGGCGACGGGTGCGTCGCGGTCGACGCTGGTGGTGACGCCGGCGTCGTGGGCGGTGATGACGGGGGGCGGCGGGCCGGCGTTGGTCGAGCCGTTCACGGTGGAGCTGCGGGTGGACGAGTTGGAGGCGCCGTACGCGGGGACGGCATTCGATCTTCCCGGGACGAAGTTTGCGGTCCGGCTGGGGCTGGCCGAGGGGGGGCGGGTGGCGGTGGACGTGCCGGAGCGGGGGCGGGTGGCGGCGGAGGGGTTGGCGTTGTCGCTGCGGAGCGAGGCGGCGGACCGGGTGGTGGCGCTGGGGTTGAACGGGGACATCGAAGCGTTCGGCGCGGCGGGGCCGGTGTCGGCGGAGATCCAGGCGAGGCGGGGCGAGTCGGGGTGGAACGCGCTGACGTTGGAGGGGGTGCTGACGGCGTTGCCGGTGCCGGTGCTCGACGCGGTGCTGGGGCAGGGCGACCGGCTGACGGCGACGTTCGGCGAGCGGGTGGGCATGGGCGTGTTGGCCGTGGCCGACGGGGAAGGGGGGTACGCGTTGACGGCCGACTTCGACCGGGACGACACCGCGGCGAGGGCGTCGAGCCTGTCGGGCCAGCTTTCGGGGTCGTACACGGCGGACGGGGCGGTGACGCTGCGGTCGAACCAGCCGCTTCGGCTGACGGTGAGCCCCGAGGCTTTCGCGGCCTGGCAGCGGCCGGTGGCGGAGGCGGCGGAGGTGGGTGAGTCGGTGGGCTTGACCTTGCCCGAAGCGTCGGAGGTGACGGCGATCCTGGACCTCAAGACCGTGCTGACCGCGGGGCCGGGCGGGGATTCCGGGGGGGACGGGGGGGCGAGTGGGTTGCCGTTCGACCCGCGGCGGACGTCGGTGCGGGTGGACCTGACGCTGCCCGAGACGCAGATGGTCGACGAGTGGTACCACCGCCGGTTCGCGCTGGCCGACGGCCGGCTGACGGTGGACGCGACGGACCTGGCCCGGCCGGTGAGCGCGGAGCTGTCGTTCCGGACGATACCCGCCCCCGGAAGTGGCGCGGCCTCCGACGATTCCGGAAGGGTCTTTGCTGACACGAAGATCAGCGGGTTGTTGGGCGACCATGGCTTGCAGCCCAATCGGGCGAGCGTGAACACGGTGGTCGAGTTCGACCGCGTGCCGACGGTGGTGTTCGACGCGTTGATCCGGCAGCAGGGCTACGCCGTGGCCGCGTTCGGCGAGCAGGTCAGCACGACGGTCGAGCTCGACGGATGGGAACTGGTGACCGGCGGCGACGTGGCGTTCGAGTTCCAGTCGGCCAACGGGTCGGTCGGCTCGTTCCGTGGGACGGACGACGGGTCGTTCTTCGTGCCCGACGGCCCGATCACGTTCCACCTCCAGCAGACGCCCGAGCTCGCCGGCCGGATCATGCGCTGGGTGAACCCGATCCTGCTGCCGGCGGTGCGGTCGGCGACGGTGCCGCTGACGATCACGATCGACGACGACACGTTCCGGCTGCCGACGCGGGGCTTTTC
>JBCBSA010000116.1:0-8175 GCA_039819425.1 Planctomycetota bacterium | reverse complement strand
CGTCAACGGCAACTCCTGCCCGTTCACGGCGATCGCGTGCTTACGGCTGGACGAAGAGCCCACCAAGCCCGTCACTTTGACCTGCATCCGTTCGAGCGACGAGTCGACGTAGCGGGCGGTGCCCTGACCGGTGGCCTCTTCGCCGAGGGTGAGCCAGGGCTCGATCGCCTGGCGGAGTTCGATCGTCACGCCGTCGCGGGTGAGCGTGCCGTGTCGGGGGAAGCGAAACTCGAAGAACGCGTCGTACCACGCCGGGTTGACAGCGAAGCCGTGTTCCTGGAGGTCTTCGAGCACGTCGCGGAAGTCCTCCTCGACGAAGTGCGGCAGCAGGAAGCGGTCGTGAAGCATCGTGCCCCAGCGGATCAAGTGGTGTTTCCCGGGGGTCTCCCAGAACCGAGCGATCAACGCGCGCAGCAGCAGCGTCTGCGTCAGCGCCATCCGCGGGTGCGGCGGCATCTCGAACCCCCGGAATTCGACAAGGCCCAGGCGACCCGTCGAAGAATCCGGGGAGTACAGCTTGTCGATGCAGAACTCGGCCCGGTGCGTGTTGCCCGTGAGGTCGGTGAGCAGGTGGCGGTACACCCGATCGACCAGCCACGGCGGGATCGTCTCGCCGCCGAGGTCCGAGATCTGCGACCCAGCGATTTCCAACTCATACGTCGCGTCGGCTCGGCCCTCGTCGACCCGCGGGGCCTGACTCGTCGGGCCGACGAACATCCCGCTGAACAGGTACGACAGCGACGGGTGGTTGTGCCAGTGCCCGAGCAGGCTGCGCAAGAGGTCGGGCCGACGCAGGAACGGTGAGTCCAACGGCTTGGCGGCGCCGACGACGACGTGGTTGCCCCCGCCCGTGCCGGTGTGTCGGCCGTCGAGCTGGAACTTCTCCGTGCCGAGCCGGCAACGCTTCGCCGCGTCGTACAGCGTGGTCGTGACGTCGGACAGCTCGCCCCACGTCGACGTCGGGTGGATGTTGACCTCGATCACGCCGGGGTCGGGCGTGACCTTGATGTTCTGGATGCGCGGGTCGGTCGGCGGCGTGTAGCCCTCGATCACGACGGGCGTCTCGAGCGCCGCGGCGGTGTCCTCCACGGCGTGGAGCAGGTCGAGGTAGTCCTCGAGCCGACGCGTCGGCGGCATGAAGACGTACAGCCGACCGCGGCGCGGCTCGACGCACATCGCGGCGCGGATAACCCACTTCGCCGACTCGCCCACCCCCGGAACACGGTCGGCCCCCGGAACGCCGTCGGCGGGGCTGCCGCCGATCGCGTGTTGTTCGTGGACACGCTGACCCGCGGCCGGCTCCTCCTCGCTGCGGGCCGCCCGCCGCTGGCCGCCGTGCGTCGGATCGTCGGGCGAGGGCAGCGGTTGTTCCGCCGCGTGCATCGGGTCCGCCTCGACGACGTACGGGTAGTCTTCATCTTCCACCCACGGCAGCGCGTCCAAGGGCAACCGCAGCCCGATCGGCGAGTCCCCCGGAATGAGCCGCAGACGGCCCCCGGTCTTCTTCTTCTCGCCGCGGGGCTGGGTCTCCAGTTGATGTTCCGGGGGCGGGGCTTGGAGCATCCACATGCCGCTCTGCCACTTGGTGCCGTCCTTGGCCCGGGTGCGTGTCAGCGGCAGGACGTAGCCGACGGGGGTGTTGAGCCCGCGTTCGTAAACCCGCTTGAGGCGTTCGCGGTCTTCGGGGCTTTCGAGCTTGTTGTCCTCGGGCGTGACGTTGACCGGCAGGCGTTCTTTGACGCGGCGGTAGTGGTCGGTGTCTTCGTAGACCGGACGGATGTACGTCCCGGCGACGCCGAGGCGTTTGGTGAGGCGGTTGAGGAACCGCTTGGCCGTGTCGTGGCCGAAGCCGTAGTCGGTCGACTCGTCGGCGAGCCATTGGTCGTTGCGCCACACCGGCTGGCCGTCCGGTCGCCAGTAGAGCCCCAGCGCCCACCGCGGCAACGGCTCGCCGGGGTACCACTTGCCCTGGCCCACGTGCAGCAGGCTGTGCGGCGCAAACTTCTCCCGCAGCTTTTGGACGAGTCGGTCGGCGTACGCCCGCTTCCCCCCGCCGACCGCCGCCGTGTTCCACGTCGGGTGCTCCGCGTCGTCCACCGCCACGAACGTCGGCTCCCCGCCCATCGTGAGTCGAACGCCTCCGGAAGCAAGGCGTCCGTCAACCGCGTACCCCAGCTCATCGATCGCCGACCACTGCGCCTCGGTGTACGGCTTGGTCACCCGCGGGTCCTCGTGGATCCGCGTCACCGACATCGCGTAGCCGAACTCGACCTCGCACTCGCCCAGTGTCCCGGTGATCGGCGCGGCGCTGCCCGGGTCCGGCGAACACGCCAGCGGCACGTGCCCCTCGCCGCACAGCATCCCGCTCGTCGCGTCCAACCCAACCCAACCCGCCCCGGGCAGAAACACCTCCGCCCAGGCGTGCAGGTCCGTCACGTCCCGCGCCACCCCCGCCGCCGCGCCCTCCTCGATCGGCTTCTCGTCCGCCGCCAGCTGGATCGAGTACCCCGACACGAACCGCGCCGCCAGCCCGCTCCGCCGCAGCAGCTGCACCAGCAGCCACGCGAAGTCCCGGCACGACCCCACGCCCCGCTCCAGCGTCTGTTCCGGCGTCTGCACCCCCGGATCGAACCGCAGCGAGTAATCCAGCCGCTGCTCGACCAGCCGGTTGACGTCCACCAGAAAATCCACCGTCGCCCGTTCCGCCCGGTCGACCGACCCGAGCAGTTCGTCGAACAACGGTCCGACGTCCGGTGTTTCCAGCGTCTCCAAATACGGCCGCAACTCCTTCGCCAGCGCCCCCGGGTAAACGAACGGGAACGTCTCGGCGTGCTTTTCCAAGAAGAAGTCGAACGGGTTGATCGGCGACAGGTCGGCGACCAGGTCGACCTCGACGCCGAACGCGGTCACCGGCTTGGGGAACACCAGCCGCGCGAGCCAGTTGCTCTGCGGGTCCTGCTGCCAGTTGATGAACGGCGGCGTGTCGCGCGGCCCGTGATGAACCTTCATCGAGTACGACGCGACCGCCGCCCGGCAGTGCGGCGCGGGCCGGAGCCGGACCGACTGCGGCCCCAGCTCGACCGGCCGGTCGTAGTCGTAACGCGTGAGGTGGTGCAGCGCGACGCGGATCGCCATGGACATATGCCTTTTCGGTGACGGGGAACAAAGCAGGCCCCCCGCCGCGCAGTTTATGGCATCCGCGTGACCGGCTTTTGCGGCCCCCCATCCCGGCGTCCAGCCGGCGGTCAACGACCGCCGGTCGCCGCGGCTTGGGTGGGGTCTTGGCCGTCAATTGTTTTGACGTGTGCATCCCACCGCTGACGCAGCGTCTCGTCGATCAGCTCTGCCGGATCACCGATCCCCGGTTTACTTCTTAGGGGGAAACGCTCGGCCAATCGGTCGATCCGCGCGGACGCTTCGTCGACCCGCTCCCCCGGCAACCGCCCGGACCCCACCGCCGCGACCACCGCGTCCACCGCCTCTCGCAGCCGGTCGTGCCGGCGGCAGATCAGGACCAGGTCCACGCCCGCCGCGATCGCCCGCACCGCCGCCTCGCCGACCGGGAGCCGCTCGACGATCGCGCCCATCTCCAGGTCGTCGCTGACGACGACGCCACGGTAGCCGAGTTCATTCCGCAGCAAGCCGGTGACCACCGCCGGGCTCATCGTGGCGGGCACCGCCGGGTCGATCGCCTCGAACAACACGTGGGCCGTCATCACCGCCGCGACCCCCGGAAGCCCCGCCTCCCCGGAAGTCGCCACGGCACGGAACGGCATCAGTTCGACGCGGTCCAGCCGATTGCGGTTGTGCGTCAGACGCGGCAGCGTGAGGTGGCTGTCCTGCGCGGTGTCGCCGTGCCCCGGGAAGTGCTTGCCGCAGGCCGCGACCCCCGCCGACTCCAGACCGCGAGCGACCGCCATCCCTAAGGCCGCCACCCGTACGGGGTCCCGGCCCAACGAGCGGTCCCCGATCACCGGGTTGTCCGGGTTCGTGTCGACGTCGAGCACCGGGGCGAAAGCGAGGTTGATCCCCACCGCCCCGAGCTGCCGCCCCACCGCCCGGCCCACCCGTTCGCACAGCGCCGGGTCGTCCGCCGCGCCGAGCGTCCGCATCGCCGGCGGCACCCAAAAACCCTGCCGCAGCCGTGCGACCCGTCCGCCCTCCTGATCCACCGCCACGAGGCTGTGCGACCCCCGAGCTTCGTGAATGGAATGGGTCAGCGCTGCGATCTGCGTCGGCGTCTCGACATTGCGATCGAACAGCGTCCCCCCCCGCACGCCGGCACGCAGCAAGCTCCCCGTCTCGGCGTCCAACTCGGTGCCCGGCAGGCCCGCGAGGAACAGCCCCATGACCCGCCGCCGCAGGTCATCGCAATTAAGACGGTTATCACCCATCACGCCCCATGCTAATTCAAGTACCGCGGGATGCTCATGCCGTTAGTCCCGGGCTCTGCCTGGGGGCTGTCGCCGACACGCCTCTCGGCAAAGCCGGAGGCTAACGGATTGAATCATCCGCGGTCGCCCCCGTCTGGTCGCAGACCTGACCTACGCCGCTACACTTCACGGCGATTCAAATCCGCACGGAAACCGCTATGACCGCGACCGATTCGACCACGCCGCCCGCCCGCCGCTACGTCCCCGCCGACCTCGAGCCCGCCGAATGGGACCAGCTCGAGCCGCTCTACCGTGCCCTGCTGGAGCGCGAGCTGCCGACCGCCGAGGCGATCGAGCAGTGGCTCGCCGACTACTCCGAGCTCTCGGCCGTCGTCGGCGAGTTCGGCAGCCGGCTCAACATCAACCACGCCTGCCACACCGACGACGAAGCCATCGAAAAGGCCTACCTCCACTGGGTCGAAAACATCCAGCCCAAGCTCGCCCCGCTGGGCAACCAACTCAAAGAGCACTACCTCGCCGGGCCCGGCCTGGCCGGACTCGACCCGAAACGCTACGACATCCTCACCCGCGAGTGGAAGGCCTCGGCCGACCTCTTCCGTGAAGCGAACGTCCCGCTGTTCACGAAGATCACCAAGCTCAACACCGAGTACGACAAGGCCGTGGGCGCGATGCTCGTCGATTACGACGGCCAGACCCAGACGCTCCAACAGCTCGCCCGCTACCAGGAAGAGACCGACCGCGCCGTCCGGCGGGAGACCTGGGAGCTCTCGACGAACCGTCGGCTCGCAGACCGTGAAGAGATCGACCGCATCTTCCAGGACATGTTCGAGCTGCGGGATCAGGTCGCGGAAAACGCCGACTGCGACAACTACCTCGACTACTCGTGGAAGTCGTGGCAGCGGTTCGACTACACCCCGCGGGACTGCCGCGACTTCGCCGACGCGATCGAGGCGGTGGTCGTGCCGCGCGTCGCCGAGCTCGACCGGCAGCGGCGGGCGGCGCTCGGCGTCGAGACGCTGCGTCCCTGGGACGCGGCGGTGGACATCAAGGGCCGGGGGCCGCTGCGGCCGTTCCCCGCGGATGATGCGGAAAAGATGGTGACGGGAACCACCGAGATCTTCCGGCGGATCGACCCGTCGCTGGCCGAGGACTTCGGCACGCTCGAGTTCGGCCGGAACCTCGACCTCGACAGCCGCAAGGGCAAGCGGGCCGGCGGGTTCCAGGCGTCGCTGCCCGAGACCAGGCAGCCGTTCATCTTCATGAACGCCGCGGGCCTGCAGCGCGACGTCGACACGTTGCTGCACGAGGGCGGCCACGCGTTTCATTATCAGTGGGCCAGCCGGGCCGAGCCGTTGGTCTTCATGCAGCACGCCCCGATCGAGTTCTGCGAGGTCGCGTCCATGTCGATGGAGCTGATGGGCTGCGACCACTACGGCGTGTTCTACGACGACGAAGAATCCGCCGCCCGCGCCAAACGCAAACAGCTCGAAGGCATCATCCGCTTCTTCCCGTGGATGGCCACCATCGACATGTTCCAGCACTGGCTCTACACCCACCCCGGCCACGGCATCGACGACCGCACCGCGGCCTGGAAAGAAGTCTTCGCCCGCTTCGGCAGCCCCGTCGTCGACTGGTCGGGGTACGACGACGCGTTCGCCGCCCGCTGGCACGCGCAGCTGCACCTCTTCCACATCCCGTTCTACTACGTCGAATACGGCATCGCCCAGCTCGGGGCGCTGCAGCTCTGGCTCCAATACAAACAAGACCCCGAGGCGGCGTTGCGCGGGTACCGCAACGGGCTGACCCTTGGCGGAACCAAGCCGCTCCCCGAGCTGTTCGCCGCGTCGGGGATCGATTTCGACTTCACCCGCGACACCCTCGAGCCTCTGATCGACGCGGCGGCGGAGGAGCTCGATCGTCTGCCGGAGGTGTGACGGGGTCGGCAACCCGGTGCCCGCCCGTTTCCCTGCTCTGGCCGCGGTTCGGTGAAGGGGGGATTTCAGCAGGTGACGTCGCGGCCTTCGCTTCCGAAAAGCCGCAGCCGCTCTTCGGTCGCGCATCGCTCGGCACCTTCGCCGGCGTAGTGGAACTGCAAGGCCCGCCGCCGGCGGCTGCTGTGGTTCGCCGGCGTGCCGTGCATCAGCAACCCCGAGAACACCATCGCTCCGCCCGGCGGCAGCGGCACCGTCACCACCGGCCGACCCATCACCTCGGTGTCACAGATCTGCCAGTCTCGGCGGTTGAAGTGCGGAACGATCTCGTGGTGCGTCCCTTCGACCAGGTGCATGCAGCCGTTCTCCGCGTCGGCGGGGTCCAGCGCGATCCACACCCCCACGATCGGCGTGCCCTGGGCAAAGTCGAAGTAGGCGTGGTCCTGGTGCCACGGCTTCTCGCGTCCCCCGCCGGGCGGCTTGAGCAGGGCCATCTCCTGAAAGCACGCCGGCTCATCGCCCAGCAGCGTCCGGACGAGCCCGACCAGCCTCGGCTCGCGCATCACCGCCTCCAGCCGATCGTCGAATTGGGTGAACGCCATCAACCGCCGCACCAAATCGGCCCGGGCGATCGGGTCCAACGACGCCGGGTCGACCCCGCCGGCTTTGGACTCGAGCAACACGTCGTTGAACTGCGCGTTCTTCCCCGCCGCCAAATCGTCGATCGCCTCGAGCGCGTCGGCCACCGACCGGTCGCTGAGCACCCGCTCGAAGGCCAGGTAGCCCGTTTCGTGGAACCGTTGGATCGCCCGGCCGTCCACCGCCGAGACGTCCGGCAGGTATTCGGCGGTCCGTTGCGCGGCGTACAGCTCGGGCGCGTGCGGTGACGGGCTGTGGTTGTCGATGTTGTGGGTCGAAGGCGTCATATAGTGTTATCCGACAGGCGGGTTCGTGATCAATAACCGACGAGATCATGAATCTACAGACGGGTAAGCAGAAAAAGCCATGGCGGGAGACGGGAATCATTTGCACTGGAGCGACTTCAGAGTCCGCTGGACGATGGGCGAGTGCTTGCGTTCGAGGTGCGAGCCGGGGTGGTCGGTCGGCGAGCGATGGTCCGCGGGGCTGCGTGACCTGGACCTGTGGGTGGTGCTGGAAGGGCGGGGCTGGATGCGGGCGGGAGACGAACGCTTCGAGTTGGTTCCGGGGGTCGCGGTGCTGGCCCGGCCGGGCTTGATGTACGAGGCGACTCAGAACCCTGATCAGCGCTTGTGTGTCGATGCGGTCCATTTCGACCTTTGCGCTACCGGCGGACAACGCTTACCCGCCACGTCGTTGCCGCCGTTGCGGTTGGACGTGCCCGACATCACCGCGGCCGAAGCGGTGACCCGTCGGATCCGCGACCGCCGTCACGCCCGGCCCGACACCGCGGCGTGGACGCGGGACGCGCCGGCGATCGGGCTGTTGCGTGGGCTGTTGCTCGATCTCGCCGACGCGACCGCCGATCACGATCGGGCCGTGTCGGGGCTGGCGCTGCACCACCGCCGCGTCATCAACCACGCGCAGGCCCGGCTCCGCGACCGGCCGGCCGACCCGCCGTCGATCGCGGAACTCGCCGCCGAGGCCGGCTACAGCCCCGACCACTTCGCCCGGGTCTTCCGGCGCGTCACCGGACGCTCCCCCCAAGCCGCCGCCATCGCCGCTCGGCTCGACCGCGCCCGGCACCTGCTGCGGGTTACGCCGATGACCGCCTCCCAGATCGCCGACGCCTTGGGCTATTCCGACTTGTTCTTTTTTTCGCGGCAGTTCAAGCGGTTCCACGGGGTCTCACCCACCGAGTTCCGTCGCCG
>JBCBSA010000115.1:0-8208 GCA_039819425.1 Planctomycetota bacterium | reverse complement strand
CTTCCTCGGCGTGCCCTTCAACATCGCCAGCTACGCCATCCTCATCCACATGATCGCCCAGGTCGTCGGCCTCCGCCCCGGCGAGTTCATCCACACCCTCGGCGATCATGTGGATGAGGATGGCGTAGCTGGCGATGTTGAAGGGCACGCCGAGGAAGAGGTCGGCGGAGCGTTGGTAGAGCTGGCAGGACAGCTTGCCGCGTTGGTCTTGATCTTCCGGGGGCGGGGGCGCGACGTAGAACTGGAACAGGCAGTGGCAGGGGGGCAGGGCCATGGCGTCGAGTTGGCCGGGGTTCCAGGCGCAGACGACGTGGCGGCGGGAGTCGGGGTTGTGTTGGAGCGAGTCGATGAGTTGCTGGATCTGATCGACGTGGGTGCCGTCAGGCTTGGGGAAGCTGCGCCACTGGACGCCGTAGACGGGGCCGAGTTCGCCGTGTTCGTCGGCCCACTCGTCCCAGATGGTGACGCCGTGTTCCTGGAGGTAGCGGATGTTGCTCTCGCCGCGGAGGAACCAGAGCAGTTCGTGGATGATGGAGCGGAAGTGGAGCTGTTTGGTCGTAACCGCGGGGAACCCTTCCGCGAGGTCGTACCGTGTCTGGTGGCCGAAGACGGAGCGGGTGCCGACGCCGGTGCGGTCGTCCTTGTCGACGCCGTGGTCGAGGACGTGTTGGAGCAGGTCGAGGTAGGGCCGCATGGAGGGCGATTGTAGCGGGGGGCGGGTTGGCGGATGATGGGGCGGTGGACGACTGGGTGATCGATTACGGGCTGGTTTGCCGAGGGGGAGCGGCGGGGGGCTGTGGGTACGACCTGCGGACACAGCGGTCGTCGGGGCGGTGTCCGGAGTGCGGGGAGGCGGTGTCGCGTTCGCTGGTGTCGGCGTGGGACGGGCTGCGAGAGGACGGCGTGGGCTTGATCTTCCGCGACGGTTTTCTGCATCCCGGGGTGCAGAAGCTGGCGTCTCGCTCGCCCCACAGCCGGGAGGCGCTGGGTCGGCTGTGCCGGGCCCGGCGGTTTGTGTTCGACGCCTGCCGGACGCCACGGGACACGCCGGTGGCCCCGGGGCGAGAGCGGGTGACGGCCGCCGATCAGTGTCGGGGGCTGCGCGACTTTTACCGGTTGGCTTACGCAGACGACGCGCGGGGCGTCCTGACGGAGGACGGTTGGTCGGCCTCGGCGGCGGTGGGCGTGGCGGTTCATCAACTCGCGGCGTTCGGCACGCTGTCGGTCGGGCCCGACGAACCGATCGCCGCTTACCGCGACGTGGCCTGCCCGAGCCCTCTGCCGTGACGAGTCTGCCGTGGCGGGTTACACTCGGACGCGATGACGACTCTCGCCGCCAGTTCGTTCAACATGTGGGCCGCGGTCGGCGTGTTGCTGCTGATGGCGATCGCGTTCGGCGTGGGCAACCTCGTGCTCACCCACCTGCTCGGCCCGTCGCGCAAGGGCGAAGTCAAGGGCACGGTCTACGAGTCGGGCATGAACCCCATCGGCGACGCCCGCCGGCGGTTCAACGTGCGGTTCTACGTGGTGGCGATGACGTTCCTGCTCTTCGACGTCGAGATCGTGTTCCTTTATCCGTGGGCGACGACCTTTCCCAGCCTCGGCGGGACCGAAGGCGAGGCGTTGTCGCCGTTGTTCTTCGGGCGGATGCTGTTCTTCATCGTGACGAGCATCGTGGCGTTCGCCTATGCGTGGCGCAAGGGCGTATTCCGCTACGACTGACGCGGCGGCGGCGTGCCCTCGAACGGGACGAGGCCCAGGATCGGGTATCTGTGGGTGAGGGCGTGGGGCGAAAAAAACCCCGCCGGCCGGGGGGGTCAGGAAGCCGACGGGGCACTGCATAAGGGCCGGGTGTAGGTATTTCGCCGACAACCCGACGCACTTTTGAGGGTTTACCTTACCCGATCCCAATTTAACGTAAAGCCTTTATTCGCCGATCTCTGCAAAATCAGGGAATCACCCGAAGCACGTGTTTCCCGGCTTATTACTATCTGCCCATCGCGTCCGCCCGCCCCGGAACGGTTCAGGCCCGAACCGTTTCGGGACGGGTTGACGCGGCCCCGGGTCCCCGCGACTCGGCCCGCCTGCGCCGGTCCCCCCGGTCATCTTTGCGAAACGGAGTCTCGCATCCCAGAACCCGATATCCATTCGTTGACGCCCCGCGAGAAGCTGGTCCTCTCCCTCATCGGACGCGGGTTCTCGATCCCGCAGATCGCCGACCGTTTGTTCCGCAGCGTGAAGACCATCGAGACGCACCGCCAGTCGCTGGGCCGCAAGCTCGGTGTGAGCAACCGGGTCGAGCTCGCCCGCATCGCGATCCAGACCGGGCTCGCGCCGCTGTACGTCGGCTCCGCGGCCAGCGCCCGCCGCGACGACGACCCGCGTGCGTTGCTGGCCGACGACCCCCGCGCCGCCGAGATCGTCTACCGCGCCGAGACCGCCACCGCCGCGCTCGTCGGCGTGGCCTACTTCCGCACGCTGGTCGAGCAGTGCGCCTACGGCCTGGGCGTGACCGGGTCCATGGTGCTCTACATCGACGAGGACACCCAGCAGCTGCACACCGTCGCCGCCTGGCACCTCGAGGGGCTGCTGGACAACTTCGCCATCGGCGCCGACCACGTCCCCTGCCGAGAGACCATCAACCAGGGCTTCTACGCCTGCACGGAGACCGTCGAAGAGCCCTACGCCTCGCTCACCCACACGCCCGTCGGCACGCCCCGCGCGGTCATGGGCGTCCGCCTCGAGACGCCCGGCAGCGGCGAGCCGATCGGGTCGTTGATGCTCTACCGCGACCACGCCGGCGAAGACTTCGAGGCCGCCGCCGAGGCCGTCATCCGCGTGTGCGCCGGCCGGGCCGGGGCCGAGCTCGATCGCCTGCGGCTGATCGATCGGCTGCAGCGCAGCGTCGAAACCCTCGAGCAGCGGCTGGCCGAAAGAAACGACGGCGACTGAGGCCGCTCCACGCGACCGCGCGGCGTTTCAACCCGACGTTTAGCGGGTGCGGCGAAGCCGCTCTTGCCGAAGGGGCGACCAACCCGAGAGACGCTGCTTGCCACTCACCCCACGTGAGTCAGCGGGTCACGCCGAGCAGATCGATCCGTTCCCCCGCGGGGCCGGCGTCGAACGGCGGCTCGGGCACGAACTCGTACGTCCCGCCGAAGCGTTCGGCGATCGACCGGAGCCGCTCGTCGTCCGGCCGGTAGAAGAACTGCACCGTGTGGACCTTGACCTCGCGGTGGTCAAAGAGCTGCTCGAAATCACGCTCATCGACCGGGGCCAACCGGTTGCCGCGGTCACCGAACTTGTCGTCGCTCAGGACGACGAGATCGGTCGGCTCGTAGGCCGCCGCCCGACGCAACGCCTCCAACGGCTCGGAACGGCCGCGCGGCCGGATGTTGCCCGCCCCCGGTTTCACCCACGACAGCACCGCCTCCCGATCCGAACTCCCCGCGGACTTCAGCCCCGCCGGCGGGGCTTCGAACACCTCGCCGCTGCGGAAGAACACCACCGCGAAGCGGTCGTCGGTGGGCAGCGCCTCGATCTCGTCGTTCAGCCAGGTCAGCACCCCCTGGTTCATCGAGTCCACCATCGAGCCCGACGTGTCGACCAGATACACCACCCGCCGCGCTAAAGCCCCGGCCGATCCGGCTTCCGCCACGGTGACGGTCTCGGCTTCCGGCACGGACGACTCAAGCGTTGGGCCCTCGGCTTCGGGGTCGGGCTCAACCAAGGGCGGCAGCAGAGATGGGGCCGGGTCGATCGCCGAAGCGGTTGGTTCCAGAACCGCCGCCGCCTCGTCGGACGGGGGCTCGGCCAACGCCAGCCGCGGCGCCGGCGTCTCCTCCACCGATGCGGGATCGGCCGGGCCGACCGGTGCGGCCTCCGTCGCCGCGGGCGTCGTCGCCGCGCTCGGAGCGGGCACCGCGGGCCGAGACGGGCGGCTCGGCAGCTCCAGCGTCGGCGATCGGCCGAATGCGTCGGCGGTCGTGTCCCGATACGCTTCGTCCGGTCGGGAGGGTACCGGATCGGGCGTCGCGGTCGGCGCAAGCGGGACTAAGGAGTCGGGGGTTGTGGCGGGGCGGGGTGCGGGGGGCGTCGGGGTCGGTCGAGCGGCCTCGGCCAAGGCCGTGTCCGCCGTGGCCAGCGGTGGCGTCGCATCCGTCTCGCGTCCCGCCACGTCGCCGGACGACAACAGCCCCGCCTCGTGGATCGCCCAGCCCGCCACCCCCGCGGTCGCCGCCAGCACCAGCACCGCCGCCACCCGCCGCCCCCAACGCGGCGACGGCTCGACGTAGACCACGCCCTCCGATTCCGGCTCGACCATGTCGGGCTCGGCCGGCTCCGGCTCGACCTCGTCCCGCGTTTCGTGCGTGTCCGTCGACACCCCTTCGGCCGCCTCGATCGGGACCCCGGTGCGGTCGTCGTCCTCATCCGCCGCCGCGTCCTCCGCCGAGGCCTCGGGCCCCGCCTGCTCCTCTACCCCCATGTCTTGGTCTCCGACATCTTCGACCGCAAGCCCCACCACCGCCGGCGGATCCGCCGAGGCGTCGTCGGGCGACACCTCGGGTTCATCGATCGTCGGCGTGGGCGACAGCGGTTCCAGCGGAGACTCGGGACGCTGGATTCTGGGCCCCGATGCTTCGGGGGAGCCCACCGCGCGAGGGGCTTCCGGCGGAACGTCTTCCGGGGAGAAGTCTTCCGATCGCGGCGGGTCCGGCGTCGGCGGGGTCGCTACCTCCTCGGTCTCGGCCTCGGCCGTTGGCGTGGCGGACGCCGGCTCGCCGTCTTCTTCGTCGTCCATCGGCAACGACGCCGCCAGCGATGATTCGTCCGGCAGGTGCGCGGCCGTCTCCACCGAGTCGGAAGCCGGGGTCGGCAGATCGCCCCCGCCGATCCCATCGAGGGGGACCTCGACCCGCCCGACGATCAGGGCGATCCGGCCGATCTGCATCCGGTCGCCCTCTTCGAGTTCGCACATCCCCTCGACCCGATCGCCGTTGACCCAGGTGCCGTTCGACGAGTCGAGGTCGCGCACGACCCACACGCCGTTCTGCACCGACACCTCGGCGTGCCGACGCGACACCCGGGAGTCCGTCAGGGTCACGTCGCCGCTCCGACGCCCGATCACCTGCGGGCGCCGCCCGTCGAGGTGGTACGTCGCCGGCTTCCGGCGTTCGTCGTCGTGGAGCTGGATCAGCGTGAGCAAGTGCGATTCCTCGGACCGAAAACAGAAGCCTCAACCGCCCCCACTCCGGGACAGCCCGCGGCGATCGGGCACTCCACGCCGTCCCGATCCTCCGCTTCCTCGTTTCTCCTTGACCGCGGTTCGGGTCCCCCCACCGCGTCTTCCGTTGTTGTGTATTTCAAACAAACTCTGATCTAAGCGGAATCCATCTATTCTACCACAGCCCTGATGTCGGCCCTGATTTATTGATCTGTCTCGCCGGGTCCCGCCCGGCCGTTTCCGTCTGTAACGTTTAGACGTTCACGGCGGTCCCGAGTTCGCTTGTCGATCCCGTGTCCGATAATCCCCACGAGCCGCACCGCCGGCGTTGTTTGCCTCATCGCCCGGGGTCGCTAGAATGCCGGACCCCGACGACGGCCCCTTCGTCTAGTCTGGTCTAGGACACCTGGTTTTCATCCAGGCAACACGGGTTCAAATCCCGTAGGGGTCATTGTTTACCGCAGCATGATTGTCGACGTCCCGCCCCGCCCCGATCCCGTCGGGGCGGTGTTCGTTTCGGGTGGCATGACCAGGCACCCCCGCAACGACCGGCATGGGTTCGCGGGGCGAGCCGAACGGGTGTCTACCCAGTGATGGATCAGGCCTGAGCCAATGGCATAAGCCCCGCGGCGAAGTCGTCGGCCGGGCGGGCAGGCCTGAAAATAATGCCGGGCTTGTGTGAAGCGCGAGAACTTGAAAATGGGCCCGGTAGGATTCGAACCTACGACCTCACCCTTATCAGGGGTGCGCTCTAACCAGCTGAGCTACGAGCCCGAACGCCGGCTCAACCGGCGAGTCGTGCACGATAAGCAACGTGCTTGATCCGGTCAAACGATTGAACATCGGGGGAAACGTGTGTTTTTTTTGATCTATTCACAATAATATTCAACTTTATTTATTGATTGGGTTGAATAAATCAATTATATTCATTAATGCAATGCCGCGGTCGTGCGATTGTCCCTATTGCTCGTCGCCCATGCGGCCCAGCCGCATGGCCTGCGACACCTGCGGGATTGCGGTCGAGGGCGACTTCCCGCTGGCCCGGACCGGGCGGCTGCCCGAGGAGCACCAGCGGTTTATCGAGATGTTCGTGTTGGCCGGGGGCAACCTCAAGGTGATCGCCGAGCAGACCGGGGTGTCGTACCCCACCGTGCGTTCGCGGCTGGACAAGGTGATCGCGCTGCTGCGTGACGAGATCGCCAAGACCACGCCGGTCAACGGCACGGTGCTCGACGCCGTGCACGCCGACGCCAAGGCCGACGACGCCGCTCGCCTGATCAAGAAAATCTGAGGCCTCGTGGCCTCACCAGTCCCGGACGGTCCGGGAGGAGAACCGCGCGATGACCCACGACCCCGCTCTCCTGGACGAAAACCAGAAACTCGACGCCGCGCTCTCGGCCGCCGCCCCCGCGCTGGCCGCGTCGCTGCAAGAGGAGGAGCGGGCCCGCCGACGCCGTCGTCGGCTCACGATAGGAGTGATCGCCATGCTCACCGTTTCCGCCGCCGTGGTCATCTTCGCCGCTCTGTCGGCACCCACGCCCGACACCCCGAAGAACACGGCCCACGCATCTCCGCCGCCGCCCGCGTCGGCCCCCGTTCCGCCCACTCCCCCCACTCCACCAGTTCCACCCGCAACCGTCGACGCATTGCAACACGCCGACGAACTCAGCCAGGAAGGCTGGGCCGCGTTCTCGGCCCAAGGGTTCGCCGACGCCGAGGCCGCCTTCGCCGAGGCCGTCGAACTCGACCCCGGCTCGGCCAACGCGTGGAACGGCCTCGGCTGGGCCCGCTTCAACCGCGGCGATCAGCCCGGGGCAGTAGAAGCTTTCGAGACGGCCCTCGAACACCAGCCCGACCACCCCGCCGCGCTCAACGGCATCGGCCAGGCCGCGTTCCTCAACCGCGACTACGCCGAAGCCCGCCGCTACTTCGAGCAGACGCCGAACTCCTCGGCGGCTCGATTGACGCGGGTCAAGGTCGAGTTGCTGACCGGTGATTTCGCAGCGGCGCAGGCGGCGGCCGACGAAGCCCAGCGCATGCTGGCCGACGAGTTCCCGCTCCCGGAAGAACAGAACGCCTATCAGAGGCGAACCCTCAGACAACTCGGTCAGATGGCCGACGCCGCGTCGAAAGGGGAGCTCGACGAAACGCTTCGCCGGGCGATCGAGCCCGCCGCCGTCGACCGGGGCACCGACGCCGAAGCGCTACGGCTCGCGGGCCGGGGTTGGCAGCTGTGGCAGCAACGAAAACTCCGCAGCGCCGAGGCGTTGTTCCGAGAGGCGCTCGAACGCGATCCCGCCCTGTTCCAAGCTCACAACGGGCTGGGCTGGTCGTTGCTCAACCAAGGTCAACACGCCGAGGCGGAGCCGGTGTTCCGTCGTTGCCTCGAACTCGAGCCCGAGCACCCCGGGGCGATGAACGGCCTGGCCCGAAGCCTGAAGCAACTCGGCGAGGTTGACGAGGCGATCGCGATCTGGCGGAAGGGGCTGGAGATTGCGCCCGCCCCCAACGCGCTCATGTCTGGCCTTGCGCTGACTTATGCCGAGCAAAAGCGATACGCCGAGGCACTGCCGCTCCTGGAGCAACTCGTCGCGTCCGATCCGGACAACCCGCGGTATGCCCGCGAGCTGGAGCGGGCCAAGTTGAACCTGTGAGTTCGCGTCGGCCTCGTTCTACAGCTTCAAATTGTTTTCATCGGTTTTGAAAGCCGCGGCCCGTCGGCTGGTCCGATCTGGTCATCGCGCAACCTCGACGCGGCCGCGGCTTCTTTCAAACTTCTTCGCGACGTGGCGCCGCCCCCGCGTGCTCACGGCACGTCGCGGACCTCGACCGTGTAGTTCGGGCTCTCTCGTGTGATCGCGATGTCGTGCGGGTGGTTTTCCGCCAGCGTCGCCCCCGAGACCCGCACAAACTGACCCCGCTCCCGCAGTTCTTCGACGGTCTGCGTCCCGCAGTAGCCCATCCCCGCCCGCAGAAGAGCGCGA
>JBCBSA010000114.1:0-8252 GCA_039819425.1 Planctomycetota bacterium | reverse complement strand
GTGGGGTCGGTGATCGTGTTGTTGTTGCTGTTGGTGTGGCCGCAGCCGGCGCTGGCGGGGGGGTTCGTGGCGTACGCGGCGAGCGGCCCGGCGTCCGCGGCGTGGCGGCGGGGTGTGCGGGGGGGGAAGCGCCGGGTCGAGCCCGGCGGCTAACGGGGGAGACCGGTAATTACTCTTCGTCGAACTTGGCGTCGACGAGGCCGGTGATGGCGGCGACGGCGGCGTCGGCGTCGGGCCCGTCGGCGGTGACGGTCAGCTCGGTGCCGCTGGTGGCGGCGAGCATCATCAGCTGCATGATGCTCTTGGCGTCGACCACTTGCGGCCCCTTGGCGATCTTGATGTCCGACGAAAACCCGCTGGCCAGGTCCACCAGCGTCATCGCCGGCCGGGCGTGCAGGCCCAGGCGGTTGGTGATGGTCAGGTTCGCGGTCGCGGTCGGCATCAGAGCTGCTTCTGGTCGGCTTCGTCGAGCAGCGTGACGATCGCCTCGTGGGTCTCGGCCTGTCTCAGGAAGCTTCGGAAGGTGTCGTTCTGGAGGTTGGCGAAGATGTTCTCCATCGCGTGCAGGTGCTGGTCGGGCTGGTCGGCGGGGGACAGCAGCATGAACACGGAGTAGACCGGCTGCTTGTCGAGGGCGTTGTAGTCGACGCCGGTCTGGCTGACGCCGACGGCGGCGGCGACTTGCTTGATGTCAGCGTGCTTGACGTGGGGGATGGCGACGCCCTTGCCGAAGCCGGTCGAGCCGTTCTTCTCCCGCTTGAGCACCTCGCGGACCAGGGTGTCGCGCAGCGACTCGGGCGCGGCCCCGGCGGCCACGAGGGCGTCGACCATCTCGGTGACGACCTCGTCGCGGCTCTGGGCCCGCAGCTGGGGCAGGATGGCGTCGGGGAGCACGAAGTCGCTTAGCTTCATCGGGGGGGGGCTCGGTCGGAGGGCGGGGATCAGGGGTTTAGAAGTTGGGTGAACACGAATTTACCGCGGCGGCCGGAAGCGGGGTTAAGAATTTCCGGGGGTCCGGGGGCGGTGGAGGAGTTTGTCTTTGTGGTCGGCGAGTTGGCGTTCGAGCTTGGCCTCGGCGTCGTCGACGGCGGCGTAGGGGTCTTCGTGTTGGCCGTGGGCGACGAAGTGCTCGTGGCCGTCGACGTGGGCGATCAGCTCGACGTCGTAGGTGTGGTTGTCCTTGCGGCCGACGACGACCTCGACCCGAGAGATGCGGTCGAAGTAGCGGGGCAGCTTGTTGGCTCTGGCCACGGCGTGGTCGCGGATGGGATCGGTGATCTCGAGGTGGCGGCCGGTGACGGTGACGTCCATGAATCGGGTTCCGGGGAGGAGAGGGAGAAAAAGAAGCGGGGCGGTCAGGCGCGGGTGGGCTGGGGGTCGGGGGCGGGGGCGTCCGCGCCTTCCGGGGCGGAGTCCGGGTCGGAGGCGGGGTTCGGCAGCTCGAGCTGCTGCTTCTGGCGGTGGATGACCTGATTCGGCGGGATGACCACGCCGCCGGAGACGGTGAACTTCAGGGCTTCCTCGACGCTGATGGGCAGGTCGATCGAGTCTTCCTTGGGGACGGTGATGACGTAGCCGGTGAACGGCGTGGGGCTGCTGGGCACGAAGACGGTGAGGCAGGGCTTGCCGGCCGTGGTCTCGATGAGCTGCATCGTGTCGCCGGTGACGAGTCCGACCGACCACAACCCTTTCCGAGGGTATTGCACGGCGACGACGCGGTTGAAGTCGATCTTCGCGTCGGGGTCGTCGCTGAAGAAGAAGTCGGTGACCTGTTTGATCGCGGGGTAGACGTTGCGGACCAGGGGGACCTGGGCGATGAGGTTTTCGCCGACGCGGTAGAGCCGGCGGCCGATGAAGCTGGTGACCAGCACGCCGGCGATGTAGATCAGGATGATGGCCAGGACGATGCCGATGAGGTTGAGGACGACGAAGCCGCCGACCGTGACGGTGTTCCAGTGGTTCTCGAAGGCGTGCAGCCGGGCGGCGAACACGGCGTCGTCCTGTTCGAGCATCCACTCGTAGCGTTTTTCGCTGACGATGTCGGGCCGCAGCCGCTGCACGCCGAGCCCCTCTTGGAGCTCGAAGAGGCGGGTGTCCCAGGCGTCGCGCTGCGTCTGGGACAGGCTCTCGAAGATGCTGTCGAAGTCGCTCCGCGTGGGCTCGGGCCAGTCGGAGAACTGGATCACCGCCGCCCGCACCCCGGCGTTGATCGGCCCGGCGATGTTCTGGTTGACGAACTGATAGGCGATCACCAGCAGCCAGATCGTCAACGCCGTGGGCAGCACGATCGCCAGGCCGCGGACGAAAAACGTCTTGAAGTCTTTGCCGAAGCTGCTTTCGGGGATGTGGGGCTGATCGGAGGGCATGCGTTGAGCGGAGTTTACACCACGTCGAACCGGAACAGGCGCTTCTTGCCCGCCCGCAGCAGGACGTAGCCGTCGACCGCGTCATCGGGGCCGAGCGTGTGCCCGACGTCGGCGACCTTCGCGTCGTGGACCCGCACCCCGCCGCCCTGCACCAGCCGGCGGGCCTCGCCCTTGGACTTGGCCAGCCCCGCCCGCACCAACAGGTCCAGCACCCCCGGGCCCGCCGCCAACTCGTCGGCCGACAACTCCGCGCTCGGGATCGACTCGCCCGTCACGTCCGGCCCCGCCGCGCTGAACGCCCCGCCCGCCGCGTCCCGCGCCTTCGTCGCTTCCGCTTCCCCGTGCACGAGCTTCGTCACCTCGAACGCCAGCCGCACCTTCGCCGCGTTGATGTCTTTGCCCTGGGCCGACGAAAGCGCCCTCACCTCGTCCATCGGCAGGAACGTGAAGTAGCCGAGGTACTTGCCCACGTCCGCGTCCGCCACGTTCCGCCAGAACTGGAAGAACTCGAACACCGGCGTCCGCTCCGCGTCCAGCCACACCGCGCCGCTCTCGGTCTTGCCGAACTTCCCCCCGTCGCTCTTGGTCACCAGCGGGCACGTCAGCCCCGCCAATTCCGCGTCGTCCATCTTCCGGCCCAGCTCGATCCCCATCACGATGTTGCCCCACTGGTCCTGCCCGCCCACCTGCAGCGTGCAGCTGTGTTCCCGGTGCAGGTACGTGAAGTCGTAGGCCTGCAGCAGCATGTAGCTGAATTCGAGATACGAGATACCGGTGTTAGCGTTGATGTCTGCTCCCGCAGAAATACTTCCGCCGGCTTTGATCGTTCCACCTGCTTTGATTGAACCTCCCGCGGAAATGTTACCACCGGCACTAATTACTGGAATGTCGCGCGAAACTCTTTGCTTGACCGATTCCATGCTGAGCATCCGGTTGACGCTCATCTTGCTGCCGATGTCGCGCAGCACCTCCAGCCAACTGAGCGGCCTGATCCAGTCGTAGTTGTTCAGTAGAAGCGCATCCGTCGGCCCCTGGCCGAACGAAAGAAACTGCCCGAGTTGTCGCCCGACGCATTCGACGTTGTGTCGCAGCGTCGCCTCGTCCAGCATGTTCCGCGCTTCGCTCTTGCCCGACGGATCCCCCACCATCCCCGTCGCCCCTCCGACCACCGCCAACGGCCGGTGTCCCGCCCGCTGAAGGTGCGCCAACGCCATCACCGGCACCAGGTGCCCCAGGTGCAGCGAGTCCGCCGTCGGGTCGAACCCGCAGTACGCCGTCACCGGCCGCGTCGCCGGCTCCCCCAGCCGCCGCCGGATCGCGTCGTCCGATTCGGTACACTGCGCGACCAGCCCCCGCTCGGTCAGGACGTCGTACAGGTTGGCCGTAGGCGGGGCGGTGGCGGTCATGCCATCGATTCTAAATTCCTACGGCAGAAACCGCTCACGCTGCTCGGGGGGCACGATCGGACACGCCTCCGCCGGCTTGGCAAAAAACCGGTGCCGCGCCGCCGCCACCCGGTCGTACCCCCAGTCCCGCAGCCCCCGCGGCACCACCCGTCCCAACTTCGCCAGCACCCCCCATCCCCCGCCCAACCGCCCCAGGACGTGCAGCACCGCCTCGGACCGCGTCAGCAAGTCGCCCCCGGCCGTAAGCACCACGATCGAGTCCGGCAGCCCCGCCCGCTCCGCCTCCGACACCCGCTCCCCAAACGTCTGTCCCCCGATCGGCGCAAACCGAAAACGCGCGCCTCCGCGGTCGCGCGGCAGCAGAAACCTCACCGAACGGTGGCACAGCCCGCAGCCCCCGTCGTAATAAACGACGTCGAACGAGTCGCCACCGGATGCCGTCGCGAGCGGTTCCATCCTCCCAGCCTATCCCCCGGACCCGGCGAAAAGCAGGTCACGCCACGCCGATCAACACTTTGGTATTTGCGGTGGCGGTGTTATGGTATTGAGGCCGATAGCGATTCCGTTTTCTGTTTAACGTCGTTCGGAGGCATTGCGATGAGGTTTCTGAGATCGGAACGCGCCCTGACTCGCGTTCGCGCTTCGGTCCTGAGCGTAGGGCTGGTCGCCGCGGGCGGCGCCACCGCGGCCGCCCAGGGCTTCGACCTCGTCTTCGATTTCGGGACCGAGATCAGCGAGTTCTCGGCGTCCCAGCTGGCCGTCTTCGACGACGTCGAAGCCACCTACGAATCGTTCATCACCGGCTACCAGCCCGGCGTCGTCGGGCTGACCGGCGCGGTCATCGACGTCAGCGCCGAGTTCATCGACGGCCCGGTCGACTTCGACAACGGCACGGGCACCATCGGCGGCCAGGGCGGCGGCACGCTCATCCCCGGCGACCTCAACGGCGGGTTCCAGTTCTTCGTCACCGACCCCACCGCCACCCAGACCACCGGCAATCTCGTCCTCGACGAAGACGACCTGGGCCTCTTCGAGAGCTTCCCCGACGGGCTGTTTAGCCTGGTCTTTCACGAGGTCGGACACGCCCTGGGCTTCGGCACCCTCTGGGACGCCAACGGCCTGCTCGACGCCAACGGCGATTACATCGGCGACGCCGGCGTCGCGGCGTTCGAGGACGAGTTCGGCGTCACCTCCGCGTTCATCCCCACCTCCCCCGACGAGGGCCACTGGGACGAAGGCTCGCCGTTGCTGGGTAACGACGTCCTCAGCCCGGTCCTCACCCTCGGCGCCGCCAACCCCATCAGCTTCACCACACAGGCCTCATTCGCCGACCTCGGCTACACCATCATCCCCGAGCCCACCACCTCCGCCGCGTTGCTCGCCCTCGGCACGCTCACCGTTCTCGGTCGCCGCCGTCGCACGGCCGCCTGACCTCGCCCCGCCCGCCGGCCGGTCGCCTCGCGCACAGAACCGCACGAAACCTCGACACCAATCCGGGGGTGCGGCAAGATTTTTTTATCCAAAGCGGGCACAGCACCTACGCCGTTTTCGACACATCGGTCCGCCCCGAAAACGCGCACAAATCTGGCGGTCCGTCCCTCTATGACGACCCTCGGCGTGCGGCGGCCCCCGGAACCAGGCAAGGCCGGACCGCCTACAGAACCTAGGAAACGGGCTGAGCGCCGGCGTGTCGGCGGCGACGCCACGGGCACCACCTTGTCGGAAACCCCGTGGGTCCACGGCACCACCGTTCGGTCGGGGGCCCACGCCCACCTTCAACCACCCGTCGCGGCGGCCGCGAAGCGGACCGGGTGGGGGCGTGACAGGCTCGCTCTTTGACAACCGGCTGTGGGATACGCGGGGTAGTCGCGGGACGCCCATCCCACGACCTCATATCCCACGACCTCTCCGGGGATCGACGGTCCCCGGAGGCCGCGGCCCGGCCCGGCCCGTGTCTGTGGCGATCGGCGGTCGTTGGCCGTCGGTCAGGCTCCACATCCCGGGTTTTTTGTGGTTGCTGCGAGGCTCAGTGCCGCGCACCCGCGGCGACGACGCCCGAGCCCTCTTTGATCGTGACCAACCCCGTCTCGGAGTCAAGAACAAAGGGGCAGGTGTTGCACTGGATGCGGCGGTCGCTCGCGGGGGTGTCGGCGAGGCGGGGGTCGGCTTCGCCGGCGGCGAGCGTCGGCTGGTCGTCGGCGTCGAGGCGCTTCTTCAAGAGGTCGAGGATCAGGTCGTCGATGCCCAACGGCTCGGCGATTTGGTAGGTCGTTCCCGGGAATCCCGCCGCCGCCTGGCTGGTCAGGCTCGGGATGTCGCGGGTCCAGTGCTTGCCGCGGGCCAGGAAGAACGGCAGGATCACGATGTGGTTGGCGCCCCGCTCGACGCAGGCCGTGTAGGACGCGGCGATGTCGGGCATCGCCAACTCCATGTGGGCCGGCTCGACGATCTCGACGTCGGGGAAGCGGTCGGCGAAGAGGCGGGCGACTGCTTTGAGGCTGTCGTTGGACTGGGCCCGCCGGGAGCCGTGGTCGCAGATGATGACGCCGGTGCGGTGGGTCGAAGTGGTCATGAGGCGAGTTTAGGCGGGGACGCTGGGCGGGGTTTGGGTCGTGGGGCGAGCGAGCGTCGCAGCCACCGTCAGGCATCGGCGTCGGGCGGCCGCCAATCGGCGTGGGCCAGGGTGTAGAGGGCGTGGTCGACGTGGTGATCGTAGAGCCATTCGGCTTGTGGGAGGGTGTCTTCGTGACGGAAGCCCAGGCGCTCGGGGATTGCGCGGCTGCGGCTGTTTTCGATGGCGATGGGGATGGTCAGACGGTCGAGGCCCAGGTCTTCGAAGGCGTGTTGTAGGAGGCGGGCGACGCAGGCGGTGACGATGCCGTGGCCCTGCCGGTCGGCGGAGAGCCAGTAGCCGATCTCGGCGGACCGGTTGGCCGAGTCGATGTGGTTGAAACCACAGACGCCGGATATCTGTTGGGTCTCTTCGATGATCCAGACCCCGCCCCGGCCTTCTCGGGCCTGCTCGACAACGCCGGTGAGAAATACTTCCTGATCGGCCGGGGTGTTGGCTCCGTCGAGCCAAGGGAGCCAGCGGCGTAGATGAGCCCGGTTCCGGTCGATAAGCAGGTGGAGTTCGTCGGCGTCGGCGGTCGCGGCGGGTCGGAGGCGGAGGTCGGGGCGGATGTCGTAAGTTTGCATGAACCGCTTTGAATCGGAAGACAGGGCGGATCGGATCGATCGACGCTGGGTGAAATGTAGCAGAGGTCGGAGGTGGGTAATGTCAAAGGAATCCGGGGGTTGGGCCGATAAACGCGGGGTGAGGCCGTGCCTTGGGGGCGCGGCGGTTGCGCGACGGCCATGGACGAATTGGGTTCAACAACTTCGAAGTCGTCGCCGACGCTGGCGTCCTGGGGGCAGGTCTGGCAGCTGCCCGTGCTGTTGGTGGGGGTGGGGCTGCTCGGGGTGGGGCTGTGGCTGGCCAAGCCGCGGTTCGTGCCGCCGGACTACCCCGGGATGCTGGACACGGTGCAGCAATACCTGGCGGCGGAGAACATCGAAGAAGCGCGGGAACGGCTGAACCTGATGTCCGATGAGGACATGCGGGGCCAGAACGACACGCTACGGGCACGCTATCACCAGTACCTGGGCGACCACGACTGGCTCGTGTACAGCGACCTGTACCCGGTGCCGGTGGACACGCCCGAGTCGACGGCGCAACTGAACAAGATCGTGACGGCGTACGAGACGGCCGAGACGCTCGGGCGGACGCTGGACGGGCGGTCGATGGAGCGGTGGGCCGAGACGCTGGTGCTGCTGGGGCGGGAGGACGACGCCTTGGCGTTGGTCGACCGGATGGACCCGGACGACGCCGACGGCCGGTACAAGATCATCCGCGGCCTGATCGAGCAGCACCGCCGCGATGGCGACCCCGCAGCGTTCGCCCGGATGCTGGACCGCTTCGAGCGGACGCTGCAGTCGGAGCGCAACAAGGCCAAGCGGCTGGAGCAGCGGCGGTGGGTGGCGGCGCTGCGGGCCCGGCACTTCCTCGACGTCCAGGACCCTCACCGGGCGATCGACTTCATCAACCGCGAGATGCAGCGGCTGCGGGCCCAGGGGGCCGAGGACGCCCCGGAATTGCTGGTGCTGCTCGGACAGGCCTATCAAGATGTGGCCGACTTCGACAACGCCCGTCGGCTGTACGCCGTGGCCCAGCAGATGATCCACGACGCCGACCGGCTCAACGGCGACATCCTCGTGGGCATGGCCCAGATCGAATTGGCCGTCGGCGGCGAAGGGTTTGAGGAGCGGGCGCTGACGCTGTTCACCCGCGCGGCCCGCGAGCACCCGACGGGCGCGGCGTATTTGGACGCCCTGATCGGCCGGGCGCACGTCGAAGCGATGCTCAGCCGCGTCACCGACAGCGTCGACCACTTCCGCTTGTCCATCAGGTGCGCGATGGCCAAGCGGAAGTGGTCGACGC
>JBCBSA010000113.1:0-8254 GCA_039819425.1 Planctomycetota bacterium | reverse complement strand
GCCAGTCCCAGGCCCGCGGCTCGATGCCTTCGTCGATGAGGTGGGCGACCAGCGGCCGGCCGTCCATGCCCAGGTCCACCACCTTCAGCGTCGGGTCGACGCCGTTGTGGAACACGCCCTCGCTGCGCTGGGCCCGTTCGACGACCTGCTCCGGCGGGAGCGTGCCGAGCTCCTTCAGCACGTCGAGCAGCGTCGCGGTGACGGTCTCGTCGAACTCGGCGAGGTTTGGGTTGAGCCGCAGCGCCCGCATCGCCGCCTCGACGCCCACGCGGTGCGACACCGCGTCGTCGTAGCTGAACGCCGAGGGTTTTTCGGTGATGACGCCCAGGCCCTTGTAGCCGAACGCGGTGAGCACCTCGTGCCAGGTCGTCATCAGGTACGACAGCCGGCCGGCGATCTGGATCGACGCCTCGCGGACCTCGTCCAGCGTCTGGGGATCGACGCCTCCGCGCTCGTCGAGCTTCGTCCAGGCGGCGGGCGGCGAGAGCGTGACGCGGTACACGTCGGGCTCGGCGGCGATGAGGGTGAGTTGGGTCTCGCCCCGGTACAGCGACGCGGCGACGTGGTCGAAGGCGAACCGCGTCAGGTCGATGGCGTTGCGGATGTGGGCGATGTCGAGGAACCCCGCCTCAGCGGCGTAGAGCGTGCCACGCGAGGTCTCGAGGCCTCGGTCGCCCTCGGTGTCGGCGTCGACGTAGGCGTGTCGGCCCAGGTCGTCGAGCCCCAGCGGATTCAGCGGCGAGTACCACGCGTCGAACGGCATAACGCCGAACCGCATCTTCGGCGGGTCGAACCCCGTGTCGCTGTCGTCGAGCCCGAGATTCCCCGCGGTCCGCTCCAGCACGTTCCCCCGGTCGGGGTACGAGCATCCAAGCAGCAAGAACAACGTTAAACCGAAGCCGTAGATCAGCAATCTAGCCATGCCCGCATGGTAGGTCCGGTGTCGTGAAACCGGATTACATGCGGGGCGCACAGACTCAGCGGTTCTGATACCACGCCCACAGCTTTTCGAGGCCTCCTTGCACCGGGGTCTGCGGGTCGTAGCCCAGCAGGCGTTTGGCTTTGTCGATGTTGGCGAAGGTCTGCTTGGGTTCGCTGGGCGGGGCGTCGGGGGTTTCGAGGATGGCCTTCTTGCCGATGAGGTCCTCGAGCATGGTGACGAAGTCGGCCATGAGCACGGGCTCGCCGCGGCCGAGGTTGACGATCTCGTAGCCGAGCGGCTTGCGTAGGGCGCGGACGACGCCGTCGGCGATGTCGTCGACGTAGGTCCAGTCGCGCTTCATCTGGCCGGCGTCGAAGAGGGTGATCTTCTCGCCGCGGGCGATGCGGTCGGTGACCATGAAGGGCATCATGTCGGGGCGGGCGCGGGGGCCGTAGACGCTGAAGAAGCGGACGGCGGTGAAGGCGAGGCCGTGGAGGTTGTGGTAGGTGTAGCCGAGGAGTTCGACGGCTTTTTTGGTGGCCGGGTAGGCGGAGAGCGGGCGGTTGCAGGCGTCGTCTTCGGTGAAGGGGATGTTCGGGGTCTTGCCGTAGATGCTGCTGGTGGAGGCGAAGACGAAGTTGGGGGTCTCGTGGGCCTTGGCGGCTTCGAGGAGGTGGAGGCTGCCGGTGATGTTGACGTCGTGGTAGAGCGGGGCGCGGCCGATGGAGTAGCGGACGTTGGCCATCGCGGCGAGGTGGGCGACGGCGTCGGGCCGGTGCCCCCGGAAGAGGTCGTTCACGGCGTCGGCGTTTCTGATGTCGGCTTCGACGAGGGTGCAGCGTTCGTGGTCGGCGAAGCCGACGACGTTGGCGCGTTTCTGGGCGACGTCGTAGTAGTCGTTGAAGTTGTCGAGGGCGACGACGCGGTCGCCGGCGGCGAGCAGGCGTTCGGTGACGTGGGACCCGATGAGGCCGGCGGCGCCGGTGATGAGGTAGACAGCCATTTTTGAGGTTTGATGGGGGATTTTCGATTAAGCAGGGCGAGCGGCGAGGCCGTCCACCACGGGGGTTATCGGCGATCAAAAATGCTCAGTCAAAAATCACTTGGCTCGGTTGGTCTGCGGGTCGTCGCCGCGGAGGGACTCGCGGTATCGGCCGAAGGTGCCGCGGGCCGAGCGGCGGACGTGGGCGACGAGGGCGAGGACGCAGGCGTCGTGGGGGTAGGCGTCTTCGAGGTCTTCGAGGGCGGAGGCGGTCTGGCCGGCGTGGCCCTGGGCGCGGCGGCCGTAGAGGCGTTTCCAGGCGTCCTTGAGGTGGCGGACGGTGTCGGCGTCGAAGCCGCGGCGGGCCAGGCCCGTGGAGTTGACGCGGCGGATGGCGGCGGGGTTGCCCTCGGCGACCATGAAGGGGGGGACGTCGGCGACGACGCGGGTCATGCCGCCGAGGAAACAGTGTTGGCCGAGGGTGACGAAGTGGTGGACGGCGGTGGCGCCGCCGACGACGGCGTGGTCCTCGACGACGACGTGGCCGGCGAACTGGACGGCGTTGGCGATCACGCAGTGGTTGCCGACGGTGCCGTCGTGGCCGAGGTGGGCGTAGGCCATGACGAGGTTGTGGTCGCCGACGCGGGTGACGCCGTGGTCGTTGGCGGTGCCCTTGTGGATGGTGACGGACTCGCGGATCTCGTTGTGGCTGCCGATGACGAGCTGAGAGTCTTCGCCGTCGAACTTGAGGTCCTGGGGGTCGCCGCCGAGCACCGCGTGGGGCCAGACCGTGTTGTTCTCGCCGAGCGTGGTGCGGCCGACGATCGAGACGTGCGACACCAGTCGGGTGCCGGCCCCGAGGCGGGCCTTGGGCCCGACGACGCAGAAGGGGCCAACGCGCACGTCGTCGGCGAGCTGGGCCCGGGGATCGACGACGGCGGAGGGGTGGAGGTCGGGCATGATCAATTTTTGATTTTTGATTGAGGATTTTTGATTGGCAGACGCAAGCGTCGGCGTCGTGTCGATCTTGAACTCTTCAATCAAAAATCCTCAATCCGAAATCAGAATCACTCGGCGTCGTCGTCCACCATCATGAACTTCACCTGCGCCTCGGCGGCGAGCTCCTCGGCGACGTAGGCCCGGCAGTGCATGTGCGCGATGCGGCTGCGGATCTTGACGGTCTCGGCGATAAGCATCAGCTGATCGCCGGGCGTGACGGGCTTGCGGAGCTTGACGCGGTCGAGGCTGAGGAGCACCGGCAGCTTGCCGACCTGTTCGAGGGACTGGCCGATGAGCACGCCCGAGAGCTGGGCCATCGCCTCGACGACCAGCACGCCGGGCATGATCGGGGTGCTGGGGTAGTGGCCCTGGAAGAACGGCTCGTTGATGGTGACGTTCTTGACGCCCACGGCCCGGCGGTCCCCGACCATCTCGACGACGCGATCGACCAGCAGCATCGGGTAGCGGTGGGGCATCATGCGGAACAGGCGGCGGACGTCGAGGACCGAGGCGTGGTGGGCGAGGTCCTTGAGGGTGGCGGCCTGGTGCTGCTTGATGAGCTCGCGGACGAGCTTGTGGTTCATGGGGTGGCCGGACTTGTAGGCCACGATGCGCCCGTCGATCGGCGCGCCCAGGAGGTAGAGGTCGCCGATGAGGTCGAGGACCTTGTGGCGGACCGGCTCGTCGTCGAAGCGGAAGGTGTTTCGGCCCAGCGGCCCGTCGTCGCCGACGACCAGCGCGGTGTCGACCGTGAGGTGGGGGAACAAGCCGGCCTTGCGGGCGGCCATGGCCTCGGCTTCGAGGCTGAAGGTCCGCGACGGGGCGATGTCCCGGGCGTAGTCGGCGTCGGGGTGGTCGAGGTCGAACGTCTTGAGCTGCCGGCCGATGACCTTCGACACCGCGGTGTAGTCGAGCTCGTAGACGACCTGCATCCCGGCGTCTTCGGCGGGCAGCGCGGCGACCATCGCGTCGTCCTCGCGGATCACGACGGGGGTGCGCACCTTCAGCCGACGGCGAGGCTCGTCCTGCGCTTCGGGCTTGGCCTCTTCGAGGGCGCGGAAGAAGTCGATCGACGAGCCGTCCATCGCGGGGACCTCGGGGCCGTCGACGTCGACGACGAGGTTGTCCAGGCGGTGGGCGGCGACGGCGGAGAGGCAGTGCTCGACGGTGTCGATGGTGGCGTCGCCGAGGCGGAGCGCGGTGCGGCGGGTACGCTTGACGACGTGATCGACCGAGGCGGGGATCGGCAGGTCGCCGAGGTCGGTGCGGCGGAAGACGATGCCGTGGTTGACGGGCGCGGGGCGGAAGGTGAGGGTGGCCGGCTCGCCGCTGAAGAGGCCCCGGCCGTCGAGGGACTGGGGGGTCGAGATGGTGTGCTGGCGTTGCATGCGCGGGGAACCAGTTTATCGGCAAGACAACCACGCGACGTGGAGCGTGGCGAACGGGTGGACGTCGGGCGGGGCGTACTCAACCGCGCTTGCGTAGTTGTTTGAGCAGGTCCGGCAGCTTGCGGACGGCCATCTCCTCGCGGAAGGCGTCCTTGGCGGGCTTGGCGGGGTAGCCGGCCCAGTCTTCGCCGTCGGGGATGTCGGTGATGACGGCGGCGCCGCCGGCGATCTTGCAGCCGTGGCCGATCGAGACGTGGTCTTTGAACACGGCCGCCCCGCCGACGAGGCAGCCGTCGCCGATGACCACCGAGCCGGCCAACGCGCAGCAGCCGGAGATGATCGACAGCCGGCCGATCCGGCAGTTGTGGCCGATCTGGACGAGGTTGTCGATCTTCGCGCCGTCGCCGATGGTGGTCGCGCCGAATTTGCCGCGGTCGATGGTGGTATTGGCACCGACTTCGACCTCGTCGCCGAGCTCGACGTAGCCGAGGTGGGGAACTTTCACGATGCGGGGCTGGCCGTCGTCGGTTTGGCCGGGACGGTAGCCAAACCCGTCGGCCCCGATGACGACGCCGGGCTCGAGCACGCAGCGTCCGCCGAGCACGCAGCGCTCCCGGACCACCACGTGCGGCCAGAGCACGCTCGCTTCTCCGATCCTCGATCGGTCCATCACCGTGACGTGCGGGTGCAACACGACGCCCGGGCCCAGGACCGCGCCGGCCCCGACCACACAGAACGCCCCGATCGTCACGTCGTCGGCGACGTCGGCGGCCGGGTCGACCGCGGCGGTGGGGTGGATGCCCGGCTCGGGACGGGTCGGCGGCGGGGCGACGTGGTCCAGCACGCGGGCCATCGCCAGGTCGGCGTTGTCGACAAAGATCAGCGCCTCGCCCTCGCCGGGCTCGGCGTCGATGCCTTCGGTCACGATGGCGGCGGTGGCCTGGCTGTCGGCCCAGCGGGCGGCGTAGGCGGCTTCACCGATGAACGTCAGGTCGCCGGGGCGGCCCTGGCCGATCTCGGCCAGGCCGGTGATCGTCGCGTCGGGGTCGCCGACGAGTCGGCCGCCGATCAGCTCGGCAACAGTCTGGGAGGTGGTGGATTCCAAGCCGGGGCAACGCTTTCTCGATAGCCGTTCTTCCGGGGGTCAGGGCTGGAAGTTCGCGTCGACCCGGGCGAGCACGGCCTGAGTGATGTCGGCCCCCTCCCCGGCGTAGACGACCTTACGGGTCGCCACGATCGTCTGGAGCTGCTGCACGTTGGCCCGCTCGATGTTCGGCAGGTCCGCCGCCTGGAGCACGATGTCGTAGCCCAGCGCCGCGGCCACGTCGGCCGTCGCCTGCGTCGCGGCGGTGTAGATCTCGGCGAACTGCCGGGCCTGTTCCCGCTGGTTTTTTTGTTCGGTCGCCTGGGCCCAGACCTGGAGTTCGATCGTCTTGGCTTCGAGCTCGTCCCGCTTGTTGTTCCACGCTTCGGTGCCCGGCTGTAGCGGGTCGATCTGCGTGGTCAGCGTCGCGATCTCCTGCTGCCGACGCTGCTGCTCGGCCTTGAGCTCCTCGGCGAGGGCCTGGTTGCTCGCCCGCACCACCGCTTGCTGCTGGCAGTTGCGGATCACCTCTTCGAGGTTCACCACCGCCACCTTGTTCGTTTGTGCTTCACCCCCAGCCTGCCCCCCCGCGGTCACGTACAAACCCAATACCAAAGCCCCGCACAGGGCCACGATCGCCATCGGATTCTTCACGGTTCGGCTCCTTTGCGAGCATCCGGTCGTTGTCAAACATCCGCCCCGCCCGGCCACGTGGCCGGCCTTTTGAGGGCGTGTTGTACCCCAGCCCCCGCTCGCTTTCCACCTTACGCCGTGCCCCGACGTCCGGTTCAACCATCCGCCCGCGTCAGATGAGCCAACACTTCCGCAAACAACGCCCGCCCCTCGGTGAACGTCAGCCGCTCCGCCGTCGAGGAGTCATCGCCCCACGCGAACGCCGATACCTCTTCTTCTTGCACCGTCACCGCCGCGTCCGCCGCCACCCGGCCGACGAAGTACGTCACCGTCTTCTCCACCCGCGTGCCCGATCGCTTGGTGAATGCGTAAACCTCCTCGAACGCCGGCGACTCGATCAGCTCCACCTCGTCCAAACCCGTTTCCTCGGCCAGCTCGCGCCGGGCCGTTTCGCCGGGTGTCTCGCCGTCTTCCGGGTGTCCCTTGGGAAACGCCCAGTGCCCGGCCCGGTGTTGAACCAACAAAAACTCTCGCCGCTCACCGACGACGCGGTAAGGCACCACCCCCCACGATGCGTCGATCTGGCTTTTCATCCCTTTGATACTATCACCGCTTCCGAACCGCCCCGACGCCCTGTCATAAGCCAGCCCCGCCGATCCAGCCGATGCAGATCCACGTCGAATTGCCCCTGGATCCGATCGAGGTCCCCGCCGGATGGACGGTCGGCCACGCCACCCGGATCAACAGCGCCTGGGCCGCGTCGATCGAAAACCTCTATGCGCCGCCCTACCGCGACGCCCCGCGTACGGTCACGGTCCGTACCTTCGAGGGTTCGACCGCGGAGCTGGGTCGCGTGCCTCTGGGTCGCAACCCCCTGCGGCGTCGCCGGGCCCGCGGCCAGCGCCAGCGTGTCGAGGGCCGGCTTATCGTCGACACCCGACGCGACGCCGACGGTAACATCGCCCACGTCCTCACCAAGCAGGTCGCCCGGGCCTTGCTTGCCCGCGAGCAGCTCGCCGCCCACGGCCACCCCGACGTGCCGATCACCGCCGTCATCCGGGAACGCGCCGCCGACCTCGCCGAACGCGCTTACGCCCTGATGGGTTTCGAGGTGCTGCGAACCGACGGCGCGGTCGAGGGCCTCGTCCTCGACGAGTTCAAGCAGGGCCACCTCTACGAATGGACCGACCGACTGTTTGACCTCGACTTCCCCGGCCAGACCGACGACACCCCGGCCAAGCTCTACATCGCCCGCCGCGGCGTCCGCAGCGTCGCCAACGACGACCGAGACATCTGGCCCCTGCTCCGCGAGCGCGGCTACGAGCGGGTCTACTTCGAGGACCACCCGCTGGCCCGGCAGTGGTCGATGCTGCGCCACGCCGAGCGCGTCGTCGCCGTCCACGGCGCGGCGCTGGGCGCCCTGGTGTTCAAGGCCGGCCGACGCGGGCCGGACAACTTCTCCCTCGTCGAGATCTTCGGGCCCGGCTACACGGTGCACATGTACCGCCACCTCGCCGCCGTCTTGGGCGGCCGCTGGAGCGCCACCCGCGGCCGGGTCACCGCCGACATCGTCCGCGCTCTCGATGATCAACAGAAAGCCCGGGCCCGCCAGACCGCCTCGATCGAGGTCGATCCCCGCGCCCTCGAGTTGGCCCTCGAGCCCCAGAAGATCACCGAGCCCCGCGTCTACGGCTGAGCGATAGCCACGATCTGTGGATCGACCGCCGTGAATCTGCTCAGTTCTTTTTGCTGCGGACGAGCATCTTGGCGACGTCCTCGGCGGCCTTTTCGAGTTGTTCGTCGCGGCTCTCGTAGCGAGAGTCTTCACTGATCTTCGACGACTTGAGGACGGCTCCGGTCTGGCCGTCGGTCAGGGTCATCTCGGCCTTGAACTTCGCCTTGGTGCGGCCGGTGAAGTAGTTGTATTTGGAATTGCTGTAGTCGTAGACCTGTCCGCGGAGGACGACCTCGCCGGTCGTGCCGAGCGGGTCGTCGGAGACGCGGACACTGGTGAACGTGTCGTCGTAGCGCTCGATGAGGAACTCCTCGACCTCGTCGATGAACCCCTGGCCGGCGAGTTCTTCCTCGGAGTTGTCGGTGAGGTTCTCGAAGGGCACGAGCGTGATGGTGGAGTAGCCCGACAGGTCGACGGTCTCGGTGAGCGAGCCGGTGTATTCGGGCCAGGCGGCGCGGGCGTCGGCGACGCGTTTCTTGTCGGGGTCGGTCTCTTCTTTTTTCTGTTTCTT
>JBCBSA010000112.1:0-8262 GCA_039819425.1 Planctomycetota bacterium | reverse complement strand
CCGTCACGGTCCCCAAGCCGGGCGTGGGCGTCGTGCTGCTGGCCGCGATGGGCGGGGTGCTCCGGCGGCGGCGGAGCGCTTGAGCAGGTGGAGTAAGTTTTTGAACACCAACATGTTAACCCCGGCGGCGATGGGGCTCGCCAAGTCTTGTCCCAACCCTGCTTCCTACCGGTTCACCTCGAAACGACCGGTGGTGCGAACGTAGAGCGTCGTTTCGGTTTGGGTCGAGAGGTGGTGCGTGATGCGGCCGGACGCGCCGAAGTAGCTGCCGGGAGCCAATGACACCGGCTCGGTTTCGTCCGACGACCGATAGGTGAATTGGCCGGCGATTACCACGGCACGCAGCCACGAGTCGTTGCCCCGGAGGGTGCCGGTGAACCCCGCGGGTAGTTTGAGCAGGGCGCCGCTCGGCTGACCGCCGTTGGGATCGCCCCAGAGGAAGGCGATCTCGACGCCCGATGCGTCGCCGTTATCCGCTTTCGACGGCTTGATCCGCGTGAGGTCGTCGGCGTCGAGCCAGACCAGGTTGGCGGCGTGCATGTTGACCGAACGCTCGCCGTTGTCGAACGCCTGGTCGGTCGGGTGGACCAGGTACGGGCCCGCCTGGATCTCGATGTAGGCGATGTTCTCGCCGCCTTTAGCCGAGGTGATGTGTGACTCGCCGGCGGGCTGGGTCCAGAATGAGCCGGGGGGCATCCAGGCGGTCTCGGCGCCGGGGTCGTCGTTGTGGACCAGGCCGCGGATCACGACGCCGCGGTAGGTCACGTTGTGGATGTGCGGCGGCGAGGAGAAACCGTCTTTGAACTTGACCAGGAAGCCGGTGGCTCCGTCTTCCCGGCGATCACCCCAGAGGTCGGCGGCCCGCGGGCTGGCGTCGCCCCGCGCGGGGTTCAGCGGGCTCCATTCGACGCCGGAGGCGGCGAGGACCTCGGCGGAGGGCTCGGCGGAGGCGGGGTTGGGCAAAGTCACCACGACCAACACACTCGCAACCGACAGAAAGAACCGTATCAGCTTGGCTTGATGATTCATGGGTAACGCTCCGATGACTTAATGATCCATCTTTGTAGCCGAGCGCGAGAGAATTTCGTAGACGTGGTGACGACACCCCCGTCGGGGTTGTCAAATTTATTTTACGGCGTGGGCGGGATTTGTCGGGCGGGCGGTGTTGTTGTGTCGGCGGAGCCGGGTGGGGCGGCAACGGGCGGGGGGATTCCGGGAAAACGAGCACGCCCGGCGGGAGTCGGCGTAGCGGGGACTCGATGAGCTTAGCGGAGCGTCGGTGGTTGCCGGGCTCATTCCAGGTTTTTCCCGCGAGGCGTGTGTCATGGTGAAGCTGCTCAGACCTTCGGTTCGTCGGCCGCGTGAGGCGGTGGGGGGAGACGAGGCGGAGCGGTGGTGTCGGCAGTTGGTGGCGCAGCGGCTGGGGGCCGAGAGCCGGGGGCGTCAGGTGGCGCGGACGAGCGAGGCGGAGCATTTGGGGATGGTGGACGTGCGGGTGGCGGGGCCGGGCGATCCGAAGTCGCCGGACGAGGTGTTCGATCGGCTGCGGTGGGGCGGGTTGTTGGCGTGCGTGGACACGGACCCGGAGCGGGTGGGGAAGTGGCTGCGCGAGTACGACGGGGCGAACGGGTTCGTGCTGGAGCAGGGGTTCGACGAGCTGTGGGGGTCGTCGGTGGCGGGGTTCATGGTCCGGGGGGGGGGGGGGTTGTGTATTCGGGGGGTGACGCCCTGGGCGTTTTGTTTTGTGGCGCGGAAGACGGAGTTGGTGATGCCCGGGGCGGGGGGGGTGTCGGATCGGTTCACGTACGACGTGTCGTTGGCGGCGGACGCGGGGCAGGCGTCGGGGTACTGCGTGCGGAAGCGGGTGCCGACGGCGGAGTCGCTGGTGGCCCGGCTGACGCGGAAGCACCCGGAGCTGGACCCGAAGGACGCGGCGGTGCGGGCGGCGAAGCTGGTGGACGAGGTGTTGCCGGTGTTTCTGACGCGGGAGGCGAAGGCGTTGCAGCTGCTTCAGAAGAAGCTGCCGGCGGCTTTCCGGGAGCGGGTGCCGCGGGCGCTGCGTGTGGAGCAGAACGAGGCGGGGTTTGTGACGCGGCTGGACATGACGTGGCTGCGCAACGGCGGGGCGACGGTCACGCAGCTGGAATTCGCCCGGCAGTCGGCCGAGCTGCTGGCGGCGCTGCACGAGGAGGCGGGGATCATGCACCTGGACCTGCGTCCCGACAACATGGTGGTGAGTGACGGGCGGGTGGGTTTCATCGACTTCGGCTCGTCGGCGGGCGTGAACGAAGACCTGTCGAAGAACCCGTTGCTGCGGCAGCTGTTCACGCAGATGACGCGGACGAGCCAGGTGCACCGGGTGTTGAACCAGTTGATGGAGCAGGGGCAGATCACCAACGCGGCGCTGCGGTCGGTCAAGGGCCGGGCGGACCGGGGGGTGGACACGTTTTACCTGGCGGTGCAGGTGCTCCGGCCGCACGTGAACCCGGAGATGGAGCGGCTGATCGAGTGGGACCCGTCGGGGCCGGCGGCCGAGGCGTTGGCGACGCTGAACGCGGCGGTGCTTCGGCCCAAGAGTTCGCACGCGGCGGCGTACAAGACGGCGCGGGACTTGTTGCGGGGGATCGGGCGGATCGAGGCGAAGCTGGCGGGGTGAGTTCCCCTCGTGTTGAGCGGGTGACGCGCAGCGTCCCGCGGTTCGTCGCCCCCGGAAAGGGCGGCTTCGCCGCACCCGCTAAACGGGGAAGAGCGCTCAGTCGGCCTTGAGCTCGCGGCGGAGGATCTTGCCCGTGGGGTTGCGGGGCAGCTCGTCGAGGCGGATCACTTCTTTGGGCACCTTGAAGGGGGCCATGCCCTCGCGGCAATAAGCGCGGAGGGCGGCGGCGTCGAACTCGGCGCCCTCTTCCATCTCGACGAAGGCGACGGGGACCTCGCCGCGGGACTCGTCGGGCTTGCCGATGACGGCCGAGGCGTGGACGTCGGGGTGCTTGTTGAGGACCTCTTCGATCTCGCGGGGGAAGACGTTTTCGCCGGCGATGATGAGCATCTCTTTTTTGCGGCCGGTGATGAAGAGGAAGCCCTCGTCGTCGAGCTTGCCGATGTCGCCGGTGCGGAAGCAGCGGGTGGGGCCGCCGGGGTGGCGGTCGGTGGGGGGGAGGTCGAGGTTGATGATGACGTCGTCGGTGAGGTCGGGCAGGTTGTAGTAGCCCTGCATGACGTTGGGCCCGGCGATGAGGATCTCGCCCTCTTGGTTCGGGCCCAGGACGTGGTTGTCGTCGTCGACGATGACGTTGCGGACGCGGGGGAGGGACCGGCCGACGGAGTGGAGCTTGTTGTTGTCGGCGGTGGACCAGTTGGTGACGGGGGAGGTTTCGGTGAGGCCGTAGCCTTCGAGGATCTCGACGTTGAGTTTTTCGAGGAAGCCGTCGTGGATGTTGTTGGGCAGGGGTTCGCCGCCGGAGATGACGTAGCGGAGTGATTTCCAGTCGTCGGGGCCGGTGTTCTTGACGTTCATCAGAGCGCCGAGCATGGAGGGCACGCCGATGAAGAGTTTGGGCTGGTGCTTGCGGATGAGGTCGATGATCTTGCGGGGGACGAAGCGTGCGGTGTAGACGGCGGTGCCGCCGCCGTAGAGGGGCAGGAGGGTGAGGACGGTGAGGCCGAAGGTGTGGAACTGGGGCAGGACGCCGAGGAAGGAGTCGCACTTGGTGAGGCCGGCGTGTTCGAGGCAGTCGTCGATATTGGTGTGGATGTTGTGCTCAGAGAGCATGACGCCCTTGGGCTTGCCGGAGGTGCCGGAGGTGTAGAGCAGGACGGCGAGCTGGTCCTCGCGCATCTTCGGGGGGAAGCGGAGGGGGGGGACGCCCTTGAAGTTGAGCTCTTCGAGCTTGAGGAACGTCGGCGGGCCGGGCAGGGCCTCGATGTCGAGGTTCATGCCGGCGAGGGCCTCGAGCATCTTGCCGGCGGAGACGATGGTGTCGATGCCGCTGTCCTGGACGACGTGCGCCAGCTCGTCCTGCGACAGGAGGTAGTTGAGCGGGACGGGGACTTTCTTGGCCAGCCAGGCGCCCAGGAGGGTGATGGGGAAGGCGCCGCTGGTGGGCAGCATGATGCCGACCTTATCGCGGTCGGTGGCCTGCTCGAGGGCCCGGGCGACGTGGAGCGCGCCGACGGTGATCTTGAGGAAGTTGTAGGTGCGCTGGTCGTCGATGACGGCGACGCGGGCGGGGTGGGTGACGGCACGCCACATGATTCTGCGGAGGAGGCCCATGGCGATAGACTATATCGGACGGCCCGGTGAAGCGGCCGTGAACCCGAAAACCCAGACCAGGGACCTTCGATCATGACCGTTGACCGCCGCCCGCGTTTGGCTTTGTGCATGTGGACCGTGTTGGCCGCGTTGTCCGTGACCGGCTGCCGCTCGTCGGGCCCGCCGCCGAGCCTCGCCGACGCCAACGCCGCCTACGACCGCGGCGACTACCAGCAGGCGTACACCACCGCGTCGGTCATCGCCCGGGGCGAACCCACGCAGGACCGCGAAGCCGCGGCCTACGTCGCCGGGCTGTCCGCCCGTGAGTTGGGCCGACCCGACCGGGCCATCCGCTTCCTCACGCAGGCCGCCGACGGCTTCGACCCCGCCCTCGCCGCCGACGCCGGGGTCATGCTCGGGCTCACCTACTCCGAACAGGAGCGCTACGCCGCCGCCACCGACGCCCTCCTCGATGCGGCGCCCCGGCTCACCGGCGAGGACCGCGCCAAAGCCTACTTCTACGCCGCCGTCGCCCAGCAGAAGCTCGGCCGATGGGCCCCCGCCCGCGACCACCTCACCCTCGCCCGCACCGCCACCGCCGACCCCGCCCTGCGCCAGCAGATCGAGGAACAGCTCGCCGTCAACGGCTACACCCTGCAGGTCGGCTCGTTCGCCGACGCCGCCAACGCCCGCGCCGCCGCCGACCAACTCGCCCCCCAAGCCCAGGCCGTCGGCGTCGGTCGGCCCCGGCTGATCCCCAACCACGCCCGCCCCGGCCAGACCCTCGTCCACGTCGGGCGGTTCACCACCTACAACTCCGCCGCCTCCTACCGCGGCGAGCTCGGCATCCCCGGCGCGTTCGTCGTCCCCGTCGCGGCCGAGTCGCGGCCTTGAATCTTCGCCGCTGCGCGCCCGGGCTTTACGCTTAGCGGGTGCGGCCAAGCCGCCCTTGCCGGGGAGGCGACAGCCCGCGAGACGCCCCGCGTCATCCGCTAACCCCAAACACCGGTTGGATCGACCCCGGAACACCCCCAGACATTCAGGCATATTCCCCGGGCGGTTACCACATCGTCCGGGCGCTGGTCGACGCGGTGCGGGCCAGGCTGATCAGCCGGCGACGCTCGTCCTCGCCCAGGTTGATGAACTCCAGGCCGAACTCGAACTTGCGTCGGCCGAGCTTGCTCACCCGGCGGACCTCCACGTCGATCGGCATGATCTGCTGTTCGATCTGCAGGTCGACCCTGAACTTCTCGCCCTCGCGGACCGGCAGGGCCCCCTTGCGGACGACCCGCATCCCCGACGCCGAGATGTCCACCACCTCGCCGAGCGACGACTGCGTGCCTTCGGTCTTGAGCCTGCCGTGCCGGCGGCGGTCTTCGCCGCGGCTCTCGGGCGTCACCGCTAGGTTCGGGCGCCATACCTTCATGGCCCCTCTATCGGCCCGACGCCACGCCCGCTTAACCGCCGTGACCGGCAGATCCGGAAACCCCGCCCCGCGCTCGCGTTGCCGTGGGCCTCACCGCCTGACGTACAGATAGACCGCCAGGCACATCAACGCCGCCGCCCCCAGCCGACGCGCCTGCACGCCCCAGCCATGCCGCTGCTCGAGGTGGTGCCACCCCCACGCCGCCAACGCCATCCCCAGCACGATCGAAAAGATCCCCCGCGCCGACTGCAGGATCGCCCCCAGCACCAGCCCCGCCGTCGCGAACGCCGTGTACAACGCCACCATCGACGACAGCCAGATCCCCGCGTAAGGCAGCGTGTCCCGCCACGCCCCCCACGACCGGCTCCCGAACCACGGCAGCATCGCCGCCCCCACCACCCCCAGCGCGCCGTACACCGCCGACACCGTAAAGATCGGCCCGGCCATCCGCTCGCCCACGCCGACCCCTCCCGGCCGCGCCGCCAGCGGCCCCGCCGCGCTCAGCCGCTCCACCTCCCGCACCACGCCCTCGATGAACGTGTCCGCGATCGCGTACGCCACGCACGCCAGCCCCACCAACACCGTCACCCGCCACGGCAGCCGACCCCCCGCCGCGTTCAGCAGCCACGCCGCCCCCACCGCCAGACCCACCGCCACCCACTGCGCCCACCCCAGCGCCTCCCCCTGCCCCACCGTGATCACCGCCAGCACCGCGATCTTCGCCCCCAAGAGCGGCGACACCCGCGACGCGTCCACCAGCCGCACCGCCGTCAACAAGCTCACCTGCGCGACCACGAAAAACCCCAGCAAGCACCCCAGCCGCCACAGCCACGACCACGACCACGTCAACCCCTCCAGCCATACCCACGGCATCGCCCCCAGCGCCACCCCCCCCATCAACACGTGCGCCTGCACCAACAGCTGACCCACCGGCCGCCCCCGGTCCGCCGTGAACCACCGCGTCGCCAGGTACGACAACGAGTGCCCCAACGCCGCCAGCAGGCCGGTCACGATCCCCAGCGTCAACTCATTTTCCTTCCGGAGAAGACGCCGCTTCGACTTCCGCGGCGACCTCGCCCAGGCGCTGGTACCCCCGCCGCAGCATCGCCTCGGTCTGCTCCCACCCCACGCACTCGTCCGTCACCGACACGCCGTACTCCAGGTCCGCCAAGTCCTCGGGGATCGACTGCCGCCCCTCGAACAGGTTGGACTCGATCATCACGCCCAGCAGGGCGCCCCCGGAAGCCCCTCCTTCCGCCCGCTGTTCCACCAGGCTGTCCCACACCGTCGCCTGCTCCGCGAACCGCTTGCCCGAGTTGGCGTGTGAGCAGTCCACCAACAGCGACGGGTTCATCCCCGCATCTTTCAGACGTTCCGCCGCCGCGGCGATGTCCGCCCGGTGGTAGTTGCTGCCCTCGGCTCCGCCGCGCAGGATCACGTGGCCGTAGGCGTTGCCCCGCGTGTGCACCACGCACGCCCGGCCCTCGTCGTTGATCCCGATGAAGTGGTGCGGCGAGATCGCCGACTGCATCGCGTCCAGCGCCACCTGCAGCGACCCGTTCGTCGCGTTCTTGAACCCCACCGGCATCGACAGCCCGCTGGCCATCTGCCGGTGCGTCTGGCTCTCGGTCGTCCGCGCCCCGATCGCCGCCCAGCTCACCAGGTCGTCCAGGTACTGCGGCGTCAGCGGGTCCAGGAACTCCGTCCCCGCCGGCAAGCCCAACTCGTTGATCTCCAGCAGCAGCTTCCGCGCCAGCTCCAGCCCCCGCGACACGTCGAAGCTGCCGTCGAGGCGCGGGTCGTTGACCAACCCCTTCCAGCCCACGGTCGTCCTCGGCTTCTCGAAATAGACCCGCATCACCAGGAACAGCCGGTCGTCCAGCTCCCGCTTGAGCCCGACCAGCCGGCGGGCGTACTCGAGCGCGGCGCCCGGGTCGTGGATCGAGCAAGGCCCGACCACCACCAGCAACCGCTGGTCTTCCCCCCGCAGGATCGCCTCGATCGTCCGCCGCCCCTCCACCACCGTCGCGATCGCCGCGTCGGTCGCCGGCAGCCGGGATTCGAGCTCGGCCGGCGACACCAGCGGGTCGAGCCCGGCCACGTTCAGGTTCTGGGTGATGGCGGGGCGGTTCATGGGGAGCGAGATTCTAGTGCAACCCGGCACTTTTTTTCCGCGACCGTCGCGACGCGGTGCGCCGCCGGTCCCCGTCAACCTGTACCGGTCGTAACGGTCGGGCCGACCCGCCGCCCGCCGCCGCCACGAAATCCGCCCCCGCCACTGGCGGCGCACGCCCGGGGATACGTCGCTTGGCGTGGTCGGAGTCCGCCCCGCCTATCCCGGGGAAATTCCGGGGGATTCCGGGGGCGGACTCAAGTCGCCCCCGCATCGGGTCGATCACGACAGCAACCGCGTGTGACTCGCCCATGCCCTCGCGTCGGGGGTGCCCAAGAGAGGGCGTAGGCCAGCGACACGCGGTCGGGGCGGAACCTCGGCAGCAGCCGACCCGTCCGCAGGCGTGTAGGGCCGCGTGGCCCGGCAAACGCATCGTCCCCTTTTTCCCGCGAAGGAGTTTCGTAATGTCCGCAC
>JBCBSA010000111.1:0-8311 GCA_039819425.1 Planctomycetota bacterium | reverse complement strand
GTGCTCGGCGAGGTGTTGCCGTTCAGCCGGGAGCAGAACCCGCACATCGAGATGTGGGCCCACGGCTGCAGCTTCGGCGCGTACCACGCGATGACGCTGGCGCTGCGCCACCCGCAGTGGTTCTCGCGGGTCGTGGCCTTCTCGGGCCGATACGACCCGACGCTCAACACCGGCTCGTTCCGCGACCTGCTCGACGGCCACTACGACGACCTGGTCTACCACCACAGCCCCAGCCACTTCGTGCCCCGGCTGGAAGACCCCGAACAACTCGCGGCGCTGCGTCGGCTCGACATCGTCTTCGCCGTGGGGCGGGAGGACGCGTTTGTCGCCAACAACCGCGAGTTCAGCGACGCGCTGCAACGCAAAGGGATCGGTCATCGCTTCCACGAGTGGGAAGGCGAAGCCCACCGCGCCCGGTACTGGCGGCAGATGCTGCGGCACTACATGTGACCGCGGTCGGGCGGTCGGTGTGTCCGGCCCCGGACGGACACCGGAATGGGGGCTGGGGTATCTTGGTGGGCCCGCCGCCCTTCTTCAATCCATGGGAATCACCCGTTTCCCACCGAAGAACCGAAACGATGCTCGTTTTCGCCCATATCGAGAAGACCGCCGGCAAGACGATGCGCAGCCTGTTGCGTCGCCACTTCGGGCCGCGGCAGTGCGACCTCTACAACGGCCCCGGGGTGCTGCGGGAGCGGGACTGGGGCTTCATCCGCCGGCACTACCCGCGCCTGGAGTGCATGGTCGGCCACGCCTGCATGCCCGAGACGTTTATCGGCCGACGGCCGGGCGTACGGATGTTCACGTTCCTGCGCGACCCGATCGCCCGAGCGGCGTCGGCGTACCAGTACGGCCACCACCGCGGCCGAGACATGCTCGACTTCGAAGAGTGGGCCCGCCGCACCGCCAACTTCCAGACCCGGGCGCTGACCCGCCGCAAGCACCCCCAGGCCGACGCCGACGAGGCCATCCAGATCCTCGAGGAACGCGTCGGCTTCGTCGGGCTGGTCGAGTCGTTCGACGAGTCGCTGATCCTGTTCAAGCACTGGCTGGGCGACCCGTCGTTCGACCTGTCGTACCGGGGGGTGAACGTCGCGCCGGACAACCGCATGAAGAAGGGCATCCTCGCCGACGACGCGAAGCGTGAGCTGCTGGTCGAACTCAACGCCGAGGACCGCCGGCTGTACGACCACGTGCGCGACACGCGGCTGCCCGCCGCCCGCGCCGCCTTCGGCGACGGGCTCGACGCCGCCCTCGCCGCCCTGACCGAGTCCCACAAGACCGCCCGCCCCGCGTCGGCCAGCCTGCACGCCGTGATCGGGCAGGCCAAGCGCAACTTCCTGTTCCGCCCGCGCTGGAACCGACGCATCCGGGGCCGTGAGAACTTCACGACGATCGACGACGAGGCCGCCGGCCAACGGCTGCCCGAAGACTACGGCCCGCCGGTCGCCAGTTCGGCCGCCTGATCGTGTACCCGTGCCCCTGCGGGCGGTCTATGCACACCGACCGACATAATGCTCAACGGGTGACGCGCAGCGTCTCTCGGCACATCTACAACCAGGCGGCAGAGCGTGTCAATGCGTCCGCAGGCGGCGGCCCAGAGCCACACCGCCGAAAGCCAGCAAGACCAGCCCCGCCGCGGGCTCGGGCACCGCGATCGGCGTGCCGGCGAGGACTTCGAGGTTGCTGAATGTGGCGGTGACCGTCCCCGCGCTGAGAGGAGGCAATACCGTGCTCGTGAGCGGAACGGTCAGCTGCTCGCTCCGCAGGAAGAACGAGACCAGCAGCGGCTGGCCTTCAAACGCGTCGGCGATCTCGGTGATCGGCGGCGCAGCGGGCAGGCTTCCGTCCGGCACCCCGGCGCCGGGCGTCGCGCTCAGGCCCACGGTCGCGGCCCCGGCGTCGGCGTCGTAGCCGACAAAAAACCGACCCGACGCGGGGCCGGTCAGGATCGTGATCGGGCCCACCGGCGTGTCCTCGTCGCCGACCCGGCCGGCCGAGGCGGTCCCCAGCACGCCGCCGTTGTTGAAGGCCAGGCCGATGCCGGCCGAGTCCGCCCCGTCGGCGTCGACCCCGATCCCGAAGCCGATGCCCCCGGCCCCGACCGAGCCGTCGAACGCGACGGCGTAGTCGATGGCGATCGAGAAATCGGTGTCGGGCGCGAAGAAGAAGCCCGACGTCGAGCCCGAGACGGTCGGGCCGTCGACGCTGGCCAAGCCGATGTCGACGCCGTCGGGCACAGCGCCGTTGGCGGTGAGGACCGCCTCGCCGCCGGAGCCGAAGGCCGCGGTGAGGTTGGCGTTGGGCGGGTCTTCGAGCAGCGTGAAGCTCGTCAGGCCCGTGAGCTGACCGGAGGCGGGGTGGGCAATCAGCCCCGCGGCGGCAGCCACGGACAGGGCCCATGTCTTGCGATGCATCTTTCTTTCTCCTGGCATGCGTTCACGTATCGCATGAGGATACCTCACACCCGACGAGATGCGAGCTCGGTTTATGGCGATCTAAACCGATTCCTCACTCACGGCCACACCCCGGCTTCGACGAGTTGTGTGGTCGCCCGTTCGGCCCAGCCGCGGTTGGCGGCGGGGCTGGCGGGGCTCGGGTGGAGGACGGTGGTGATCGTGATGCCGTTCGGCGTGTCGCCGAGGACGCGGCGGGCCTTGGCCTCGGCGAACTTGCCGACGCCGACGACGAACTCGGGTGCGAGGGTCTCGACCAGCGTCCGCAGGTGGGCGTCACAGACGGCTTCGAGCGGCTCGCGTTCGGCGGCGGGGAGCTTGTCGGGCGTGCGGTTGCGGCCGGTGGATTCCATGAATACGAGCGGGCAGTAGTTGGTCACGAACTGCCCCCCGGCGTCGCCGAAGAACACTTCCGGGGGGCCAAAGCGATCGGCCATGAGGCCCCACAGCCGTCGGCCCGAGACTTCGCTGCGTGGGCAGGTCAGGCCGAGGACCGGGCGTTTGGGGTGTTCGTTGTTGACGGAGCCGACCTCGCCGTCGATTTTCATCCAGCCGCGGACCGCGGCGACTTCGCCGAACGGCACGCCCGTCTGGGCCATGCCCCACGGGCCGGGGTTCATGCCCAGGAACAACACCCGCTTCGGACCGTCGGCGAAGCGGGTGAGGTACTGCTCGTGCAATGAACGGGCGTAGGCCAGCGGGTTGTAGACGTGCGTGACCGGGTCGGCGAAGGCCAGCTTGTCCATCGCGTCGGACAGTGTGCGGGCGGCGGCGATGAGTTGTCGAGCTGCGGATGGAGACATCATGAGATGCGGTTAAAAAAGAAGCCCACGTTCGTCGAACGTGGGCTTCTAGGAATCGTGTGTAACTCCCGACAGCGGAACGAAAAAATTCCCGGGGCGGGGGGTTAGCGGTAGAACTCGATGATGAGGTTCAGGTTGACGTCGAAGGGCACCTGATCGGCGGTGGGCACGGCGGCGACCTTGGCGGTGAGGGTCGAGGGGTCGAAGGTGAGCCACTCGGGGGTCTCGTGGCCGGGGAGGGACTCCATATTCTCGCGGACGAGTTTGTGGATGCCCTCCTTGAGGGTGATCTCGTCGCCGACCTTGACCTGGGCCGAGGCGATGTTGCACTTCTTGCCGTTCACGAGGACGTGGCCGTGGGACACGATCTGGCGGGCGGCCCAGATGGTGCGGGCCCAGCCGAGGCGTCGGATGACGTTGTCGAGTCGTTGTTCGAGGAGGCGGAGCAGGACGGTGCCGGTGTTGCCCTGGGTGCGGCCGGCCTCTTTCATGTAGAGGCGGAACTGCTTCTCGAGGACGTTGTAGTGGAAGCGGAGCTTCTGCTTCTCGTTGAGGCGGATGCCGTAGTCGCGCAGGCGTCGACCGCGGAAGCCGTGCATGCCGGGCGGGTTGAGCTGGCGCTTGGTGGTGTGCTTGGGGATGTCGGCGATGGGGACGCCGACGCGGCGGGAGAGCTTGACCTTGGGGCCGGTGTAATTGGCCATGATGTGTTTCGCGCTCGGTTGCCCGAGGGCGCCTTCCGGGGGCTCGGCCGTGGCTACGGCGTCGCGGTGCCAAAAAGTTCAGGGCCACGCCGGCCCTGCGTCGAGTCGAACAGTGTCGGGAAACCAGCGAATCCTGTCAAACGCCCGCCAGCCGCTGGGTCGGCAGCACCCGCAGGCCGAAGACGATCCACAGCGACACACCCGTTCCGACCGCCGGCAGCGTCGCGACCAGCCACCACGGCGTCGGGTCGCTCAACTGCCACAGCACCACGGCCGACAGCGTCAGCATCGCCCACATGCCGATCACGGCGTGGGTCTTGGCGGCCCGGGTCATCGCCCGGCGGACGACGATGTCCTCGACGGTCCGGCCCAGCCGACCGCGGCGGTAGACCCACCGCTGGACGACGGGGCAGGACTTGCCGGCGAAGACGACGGCGAGCAGCCAGAACACCGTGGTCGGCAGCCCCGGCACGAACACGCCGATCCAACCCAAACCGAAGCACGCCACCGCGCACGCCGCGAGCAGCCAACGCACCGGCCGGGGCACGGGGCGGCTGGGACTCACGGCGGACGCGGTGGGTGGTTCGGCGGGCATCGGTCGCTTCGGGTCAGTCGAGGTCGAACCGGTCGAGGTTCATCACCTTGGTCCACGCCGAGACGAAGTCGCACACGAAGTGGCCCTCGGCGTCGTCGCAGGCGTAGACCTCGGCCAAGGCGCGGAGCTGCGAGTTGGAGCCGAAGATCAGGTCGGCCCGGGTGGCGGTCCACTTGATCTCGCCGGTGGCGCGGTCTTTGCCTTCGAAGGTTTGGCCGTGGTCGTCGGTGGCGGACCACTCGGTGCCGAGGTCGACGAGGTGGCGGAAGAAGTCGTTGGTCAGCTTGCCGACGCGGTCGGTGAACACGCCGTCGTGCGAGCCGTTGGCGTTGGCCCCGAGGACGCGGAGCCCGCCGACCAGCACGGTCATCTCCGGCGGGGTCAGCGTGAGCAACGCCGCGCGATCGACCAGCAGTTCTTCGGTGGTCCGCAGGGGGTGGCCCGACGTGAAGTTGCGGAAGCCGTCGACTTTGGGCTCGAGCACGGCGAAGGAGTCGACGTCGGTCTGCTCGTCGGTGGCGTCGGTCCGGCCGGGGGTGAACGGCACGGTGACGTCGTGGCCGGCGTCTTTGGCGGCCTTCTCGACCGCGGCGCAGCCGCCGAGCACGATCAGGTCGGCCAGCGAGACTTTTTTACCGCCCGAGGCGTTGTCGTTGAACTCTTGCTGGATCGCTTCGAGTTTGTCGAGCGTGCCGCCCAGCTCGGCCGGGTCGTTGACGGCCCAGAACTTCTGCGGGGCCAGCCGGAGCCGGGCGCCGTTGGCCCCGCCGCGCTTGTCCGAGTCGCGGTACGTCGAAGCCGAGGCCCACGCGGTCTTCACCAGCGTGCTGACCGAGAGGCCCGTAGCGAGCAGCTTCTCCTTGAGTGCCGCGACATCGGCGTCGTCGATCAGTTCGTGGTCGACGGCGGGCACGGGGTCCTGCCAGAGCTGCGGCTCGGCGGGGACGAGTTTGCCCACGCCGCGGTTGTGCGGGCCCATGTCGCGGTGGGTCAGCTTGAACCAGGCCCGGGCGAACGCGTCGGCGAACTCGTCGGGGTTGGCGTGGTAGCGGCGGGAGATCTTTTCGTAGGCCGGGTCCACGCGCATCGCCATGTCGGCGGTGGTCATCATCGGCCGATGGGTCAGGGTGGCGACGTGGGCGTCGGGCACGTTCTGCGAGTCGGCGTCTTTGGGCTGCCACTGGTGGGCGCCGGCGGGGCTCTTGGTCAGTTCCCACTCGTAGCCGAAGAGCGTGTCGAAGTAGCTGTTGTCCCATTTTGTGGGGGTGGGGGTCCAGGCGCCCTCGATGCCGGAGGTGATGGTGTACTCGCTGTGGCCGCTGCCGAGCTTGTTCTTCCAGCCCAGCCCCATCTCGACGATGTCGGCGCCCTCGGGCTCGCGGCCGACGTTCTCGTCGACGTCGCCGGCCCCGTGAGCCTTGCCGAAGGTGTGGCCGCCGGCGGTGAGGGCGACGGTCTCTTCGTCGTTCATGGCCATGCGGGCGAAGGTCTCGCGGATGTCGCGGGCCGAGGCGAGCGGGTCGGGGTTGCCGTTGGGGCCTTCGGGGTTGACGTAGATCAGGCCCATCTGCACCGCGCCCAGCGGTTGTTCGAGTTGGCGGTCGCCGGTGTATCGCTGGTCGCCCAACCACTCGGTCTCGGGGCCCCAGTAGATGTCTTCCTCGGGCTCCCAGGTGTCCTCGCGTCCGCCGGCGAAGCCGAAGGTCTTGAAGCCCATGGACTCGAGCGCGACGTTGCCGGCGTAGATCATCAGGTCGGACCAGGACAGCGCCCGGCCGTATTTCTGCTTGACCGACCAGAGCAGGCGGCGGGCCTTGTCGAGGTTGCCGTTGTCGGGCCAGGAGTTGAGCGGGGCGAAGCGCTGCGTGCCCGAGGTCGAGCCGCCGCGGCCGTCGGCGATGCGGTAGGTCCCCGCCGAGTGCCACGCCATACGGATCATGAACGGGCCGTAGTGCCCGTAGTCGGCCGGCCACCAGTCCTGGCTGGTGGTGAGGCAGGTCTCGACGTCGCGGTACAGCTCGTCGAGGTCGATCTCGGCGAACGCGGCGGCGTAGTCGAAGTCGCCGCCCATCGGGTCGATCTGCGGGGCGTTGGGGTTGAGCACCTTGAGGTTGAGCTGGTTGGGCCACCACTCGCGGTTGGCGATGCTGCCGGTGTTCGGGGCGGTGTACGACCCGTTGAGGAACGGGCACTTGCTGGCGTCGGACATGTCAGCGACTTTGGCATCAGGCATGGTCGAGGTCTCGGGGTGGGTTTCGAGGTTTGGCCGGGCGTGATTGATACGGCCGGCGGGCATTCGCCTACGTCAGGCAGATGATCGCACGCCCGGCACGATTAAACAAATCGATTGATTTTAATATGATCGATAGTGAAAAGCTATCATGCAGACGTGAACACGCGGTTCCTGGAATACGTCTTGACGTTGGCCGAGGCCGGTCACTTCGGCCGGGCGGCGGAGCGGGCGGGGGTGAGCCAGCCGACGCTGAGCACTCAGGTGGCGAAACTGGAGGCGGAGCTGGGGGTGCGGCTGTTTGAGCGGGGGGCGAGCGGGGTCCGGGCGACGCCGGCGGGGAAGCGGGTCGTGGCGCGGGCGCGGCGGGTGTTGGATGAGGTCGAGGCGTTGCGGGCTGAGGCGAGGGCGGACCCGTCGCGGTGGGCGGGTTCGCTGCGTTTGGGCGTGATCCCGACGGCGGGGCCGTACCTGATGCCGCACGTGCTGCCGACGGTGCGGCGGGCGCAGCCCGAGGCGGAGCTGTTGATCCGCGAATCGACGACGCGCGACCTGCTCGATCGACTGGGGCGGACCGATCTGGACGCGGCGATCGTGTCCCGACCCTTTGACGACGCGGGGTTGGTCACGACGCCGTTGTGCCACGAGCCGTTCGTGCTGGCGGTGCCTCGGGGCCACGCGTTGGCCGAACTGGACGCGGTGCGGACGAAAGACCTGCGGGCCGGGCGGCTACTGCTCTTGGAAGACGGCCACTGCCTGCGGGACCAGACGCTGGACCTGTGCCGGACGCGGTCGGGCGGCCGGGCGCGCGGAGGCGAGGCGAAGGCCGAAGCGTTCCAGGCCAGCAGCCTGGAGAGCCTGCGGCAGATGGTGGCGGCGGGCAACGGCGTGACGCTGCTGCCGTGGCTGGCGACGCCGGCCGCGCCGGGTGGACGGATAGGCAAGCTGCGCGGCGTGGTCTACCGGCCGTTCGAGCCGCCGCCGCCGGCGCGGTCGCTGGTGCTCGCCTGGCGACGCAGCTTCCCGGCCGGAGCGGTGATGCAGCGGCTCGGCGCGGCGCTGCGTGAGACGCTGGAGGCCGTGGTCCCCGCGTCGCCCTGACGCGACGCGGTGTGGTGCCGACGCCACATCCCGCGCCGCCCGGTGCCGGCGGATCCCGTTTCGTATTCGCCTCACCCGCCCCCAAGCCCCGCCACGGGCGATTTCGGCCTCCTGTCTCGTCTCAACATCCCGCGGCATCCGGTTCGCACCGTGCGGCGGCATGCATCCCCGTTTCACTCACCCCCTCCGTCCGGGCGTGCTGCTGGTGGTGGCCGCGATCATCCTCCCCGGCTGCGCCGCGCAGCGTGAGGCCCGGCTGACCGCCCGCGAGTCGGGGCCGCTCGTCGACGACTTCGGCCACCACCGCTCGCTCTCGCTCGACCCCCCGGCCATGGCCGAGCTCGTCGGACGCCAGCCCCAACTCCTCCTGAGCACCCCGGCCTACTACGACCGGCTCGACCGCGGCGTCGGCGTCACCGCCG
>JBCBSA010000110.1:0-8359 GCA_039819425.1 Planctomycetota bacterium | reverse complement strand
GTCGATCACGGCTGCCACCCCATCCTCGGCCTCGACGTCTGGGAGCACGCCTACTACTTGAAGTATCAAAACAAGCGGCCCGACTACATCGACGCGTTCTTCAGCGTCATCGACTGGGACAAGGTCGGGGCGAACTACGCCGCGGCGAAGTAACCCCCCGGAATTTTCCAGGAGCACCGGAAGCCCACGTTTGCCGAACGTGGGCTTCTTTTTCTATCGTCGGTGCGCTTGTGCTTCTGCCGCCAGCGCGACCATCGTCGCCCGCCATCGTGCTTCGAGTTCCGCCTGGGCTTCCCGGGTCGGCAGGTCGGTGCGGGCGTGCAGGGGTTCGCCGTAGGCGACGACCAGCCGGGTGCGTTTCAGCGGCAGCCACGCCGCGGCCCGCGTCAGCCGACGGCTGTCGAACACCACCGCCGGCACCACCGCCGCCCCCGCCAGCCGGGCGATCCGCCCCAGTCCAGGCCGGTGCGTGCCGCCTCGCGTGACCGACTCGGCTTCGGGTGTCAGCCGACCCTCGGGGAACATCCCCACCGTGCGCCCGGCGCGCAGCCGACGCACGATTGCCCGCACCGCTGCCGAATCGACCTTCCCCCGGTCCAGCGTCATCGTGTTGAACCGCCGATAGAACGCCCCCACCCCCGGCACCCCCATCACCTCGACCGTGCTCACGAAGTCGATCCGCCGCGGCGTCGTGTACATCAACACCGGCACGTCCATCGGGCTCACGTGGTTGCTCGCCAACAACACCCCGCCCGTCCGCGGCACCCGCTCGGCCCCGAGCACCGCCACCTGCGTCGCTAACCACCCCGGCACCGACCCCAATCCCACGACCGCTCGGTAAAACACATCGCTCACGGCCGCACCCCGTCGGGCAGCCCGAACGCTTCGTCCAACTCCCGGTACACCTCACGCATCGCCTCCCCCAACCGCGCGCTCAACGCCGCCCGCTGCGATCGCCACGTTGCGTCGGTGCCCATTTGCTCAGGAAAAATCGGCTCACCCACCCCGATCCACAGCCGACCCACCCGCGTCGGCAGCCACGGCCCCACCCGCCGGAACTGGTCCGCATTCAGCGCCACCACCGGCACGATCGGCACCCCCGCCCGCCGCGCCAGCAACGCCGCGCCGCCCCGCAAAGCCGCTCCGTTCAGCACCGACTCGCCGCCCCGCCGGATCTCACCGTCGGGAAACACGCCCACGACTCGGTGGCTTTCCAGCCGCCGCCGCGCATCGCGCACGCCGCGCATCGCCGACCCGTACCGATCGATCCGGATGCAGCTCGCGTGTTCACACGCCCACCGCGACCCGGCGGTGCGGTAGAACTCGTCTCGGGCTAACCAATCGATTTCTCGCCGCAGCAGCGCTCCGATCACGACCGGGTCGTAGTGCGACAGGTGTGCCGCCGCCAACACGCAGGGCATCCCCCGCGGCGGCAGGCGCTCGAGCCCGATGAACCGGCAGCGCGACGTCAGCCGGAACAAGCCGTGGATCACCCCCGCCGACACCCGGTTGTTCAGCAGGCTCATACGCCGCAGTGTCGCACGCCCGGCCCACCCCTGCATTTAGCCCCGGGTCGATGACCCGGGGCCGGCCCCCGGTGACTCACCGGGGGCTAAATGTTTTCACCCCTCGGCGTCGTACAGCACCGGGTTCAGCTCGTCGGCCATCACCTCGCCGACCTTGGTGCTAGGCGACCACATCTGCCAGTCGTTCTTCTGGTTCTGATTGCGGGGCTCGGCGAGGGTCGCGTCCTTGTCGATGTAGATGACCGTGTGCACCTTGCGGGCGGTGTCGGTGGTGTTGCCGCCGGCGCGGTGCAGGTTCCAGCCGTAGTGGAAGCTGACCTCGCCCAGGTCGTAGGGCTCGAAGACCTCGACGACCTTGTGTTCCTTGATCTCGGCGGCGATGCGGGCTTCGGACTCGTCGGAGATCTCCAGGTCCCGGCCGATCTTCTTGAGGTGGCTGCCCTTGCCGAAGCACAACGGGCCCATGTCCAGCGGCACGGCCTGGAGCGGGACCCAGGCGGTCACCGTGTTGGGCGTGCCGACGGGCCAGTACTGCTGGTCTACGTGCCAGGGTGTGAAGCCGCCGGCGGGTTCTTTGTAGAGCGCCTGGTCGTGGTACATGCGCACGCCCGACACGCCGAGCAGCTCGGTCGCGATCCGGGCGATTCGCTTGCTGAACGAGAACACCCGCGCGGTTTCGCTGTGCCGCCAGAGGTTGCCGACCTGGATGAAAGCTCGATCGTAAGTGGACTTTTCGTCATCGCTGAGGCCTTTCTTGGGGTTGAGGTCGAGCGTCAGCCGGGTGATTTCCTCCCCGAAGTGCGCCAGGGTGTCTGCGTCAAACACGTTCTTGAGCTTGATGAACCCGTCTTCTCGGAACTGTTGGATCTGGTCGGGCGAGAGGGTGTAGGGGGCGTCGAGGGTCGGGGATTCGAAATCGGTGAGGGTGGACATGGCAGGCTCCGGGTCGGGGTTCAATTTCAAGGGCGTAATCATGGGGGATAGGGGACTGAATCACTACCTGAATTTTCGCCGATTTTAATACTATTTTGACTTTTTATTGCGATTCAATCGTTTTTTTGGGTTATAAAAGGCGACATGCTCCCGGCGCTCGAAGAAATCCCGACCGAACGAGGGGCCTTTTACGCGGCACGGCGGCGGGACGCCGAGGGCTTCGCGTACGCCTGGCACTTCCACCCGGAGGTCGAGCTGACGCTGATCCTCGGCGGCCGGGGCCAGCGGTTTGTCGGTGACAGCATCGTGTCGTTCGGCCCCGGGGATTTGGTGCTGCTGGGCCCGAACCTGCCGCACACCTGGCACAGCCGGGCCGCATCGGATGCGGTGGTGGTGCAGTTCAACGCCGATCGGTTGGGCGGGGGGATGCTGGACTCGCCGGAGGGGGCGGCGGTGGGGGAGTTGCTGCGGCGGGCGGGGCGGGGGCTGGCGTTTCCGGGCGGCGGGGCGGTGCTGCGGGAGCGGACCGCGGAGCTGCCGGAGCTGCAGGGCTGGGCGCGGGTCTGCGCGTTGCTGGACGTGCTGGGGCGGTTGGCCGAGGCCGCCGGGGTGGACGGCGGGGCCGAGGTGTTGTCGGACCCCGCGCACGTCGTGCCGCCGCGCGACGACGACCGCCGCCGGATCGACCGCGTCTGCCGGCTGCTGGCCGAGCGGTTCACCGGCCCGATCGCTCAGGGCGAAGCCGCCGACGCCGTGGGCCTCAGCCCCGCGTCGTTCAGCCGGTTTTTCCGCCGCATGACCGGCCGGACCTTCGTCGCCTACCTCCACGAGCTGCGCATCGCCGAGGCCTGCCGCCGGCTGGGCGACCCCGACACCCCCGTCACCGACGTCTGCTTCGCCAGCGGCTTCGAGAACGTCTCGAACTTCAACCGCGTGTTCCGCCGGCTGCGTGGCGAGAGCCCGCGTGCGTACCGCCGCCGGCTGGCCGAAAGCCTCGAGCCGTCGGGCGCTTGAACTCCTCAGCCCCGCAGCGGCATCAGCGTGTCCGCCAGCAACACCCGCATCCGCGTCACCCGGTCTTTCACCTGCGTCCACGGCCCTTCGATCAGGTTCACCCGCTCCTCGGGGTCCGCGACCAGGTCGAACAGCCCCAGGCACCGCCGGTCGCTGGTGCGGAACACCGCCTTGAACCGCTCGGTCTCGACGAGCAGCCGGTCGTGGAACTCCGAGAGGTTCGCCGCCGGCGTCGGCAGCACGGGCTGCCCCTGCAGCAACGGCAACACGCTCCGGCCGGCGAGCCGTTCGGGGTGGTCGGCCCCCGCCAGGTGAGCGACCGTCGGCGCGACGTCCGTGGCCCCGAACAGCCCGTCGTGAAACTTTTCCGTGGGCGCTTCCCGCGCGTCTGCTGTGAGCCGCGGGCGCGGGCCCGGATTCCGGGGCGGCCCCGCGACGATAAGCGGCACCTCCAACGCCGGGGCCAGGAACGACCGGTGGCCGAGCAGCCCCTGCTCGCCCAGCAGCTGCCCCCGGTCCGACGTCAGCACCGTCCACGTGCGGTCCGCGTCCGTCCGTCCCGTCACCGCCTCGCCGAGTCGGCCGACCCCGTGGTCGATCAGGCTCACCCGCCCCAAGTAGTCCGCCCGGACCCGTGCCACCTGGTGCGCTTCGAGCCGCTGCAACACCGCCCGCGGCAGCTCCGGGTCGGCCAATGCATCGAGCCCGTCGAGCTTCGCCGGCACGAACCCCCGCTCCAGGTCGGCCGTGTCCACCAGGCTGTCGTAGACCATCGGCGGCGGCAGGTCGTTGCCCGGCCCGGAGAACACCACGAACAGCGCCCAGGGCTTGTCCTCCGGCAGCCGACCGACCGCCTCGCAGGCCTGCCGGGCGATGAACCCGTCGATGTCTTCCTCGGGGTCGAGCATCAGCCGATCGGGCGCGAGCGGCCCGGTGCGCCGGCGTTGTCGGCGTTGCTGAGCGAGCGCAGGAGCGTGACCCCGCGCCCGCGCCGCGGCGGTGTACCAGCAGCGGCTGGGGGCCGGCTCGGGCTCGGCGACGCCCTCGGTGACGAACGCCTCGTCGAGCATCCCCGCCACCGCCCCGACCTCGCCGACGCCCACCGTGTGGTAACCCGCTTCGCTCAGCCACTGGGGCAGCCCGTCGCGCAGCGGCGCGGCCTGGGCGTCGTCGTCTCGGAGTCGGCCGTGCTGCCGGGCGTGCAGCCCGGTGAGCACGCTGACCATCCCGCCCGGGTCGGCCGGGCTGGCGCTGGTGAGCACCAGCCGCAGCCCGCGTCGAGTGAGCCCCACCAGGTGCGGCGTCGGGAGCGGCCACTCCCGCTCGTCCGACAACGCATCGCTCCGCAGCCCGTGGGCCAGCACGATCAACAAATTCCGCTTGTGCGACATCCTGCTCTCAAACTCCCGGGCGCACCACCACCGCAACTATGCGCGCCGGATCGCCGCACGCCACACCGATTTACGGGTTTTCTCGCGCCCGCCCTCCCGCCCCGTTAGCCCGGGGCCAACGGGATCAGACCTCTTCGATTTCTTTGGTCTTCTCGGCGACCATGGATTCGACGGCGGACTCGTACTTCTTGAGCAGGTCCTGGACCTCGTCCTTGGCCCCCGACACGTCGTCTTCGGAGAGGCCCTGGGCCTTGTCCTTGCCGGCGGCGTCGAGGTGCTTGTTGGCGTCGCGGCGGGCGTTGCGGATGGTGACCTTGGCGTGCTCGCCCATCTGCTTGACGCTGGCGGCGAGCTGCTTGCGGCGGTCGCCCGACAGCGACGGCACGTTGATGCGGATCTGCTTGTTGTCCACCATCGGGTTCAAACCCAGCCCGGCTTTCTCGAGCCCTTTGGCGATCTCGTTGCACGTCGACGGGTCGAACGGCTTGACCAGCAGCTGCGTCGGCTCGGGCGCGGTCACCAGCGCCACGCTCCGCAGCTCCGACTCGGCGCCGTAGCACTCGACCTTCACCATCTCCAGCATCGATGGCTGCGCCCGCCCGGTGCGCACGCCGCGCATCTCGCTCTTGACGTAGTCAACGGCTTTGTCCATGGCTTCTTCGGCTTCGAGCAGGATCGTGTCGGGGTCCATGGGCGGGCTTCCGGGAGGGGCGGGGGTTGCGTGAGGATCGGGTCAAGGCGCGAACGGGCAAGGGATTGCACCGCAACGGCTGGGCGTCGTCAAGCGGCGTCGTGAGCGTGGCGTGGCGGGGGTTGCGGGTCTGGGGTTAAGAACGCGCTAATCAACTGCCCCATCGCACGGACCTCGGGTATAGCAAGTGCAGCGGTGAAAATGTTCACGGTTGATTTCTGAGGAGTTGGCGATGGCAAACAGCCGTTGGGTGTTGCGTGTGGGGTTCGGATGGCGGGTTACGGCGATGGCGGCGTGGATCGCGGCGGTGGGGGTGGCGTCGCAAGCGAGCGACGCCGTGGGGGTCGCCGCGACCGAGCCGACCCCGGTGGGGCGCGAGCTGATCGTCGACGGCGAGCGGCGGACGTTCCGGGCGACGCCACGGCCCCCGGTGATCCGGGTGGCGACGTGGAACGTGGACCTGTGGCGGCGGGGCAACGAAGGCCACGACGGTTACCGGCGGGGGCAGAAGGCGGAAGACTTCCGGAAGTGGTTCGAGCAGATGGACGCGGACGTGGTGCTGTTGCAAGAGGTCGCGGCGGACGCGGGGTGGAACCGGAACCGGTTGCTGGGCGAGGCGCTCGACGGCTTGCCGGGGCGGTGGAAGCACGTGGTGTTCGAGTTGGACGAGATCGCGCCGAGCCGGCAGCGGACGGGGGTGGCGTGGCGGTCGGACCGGGTGACGCTGATGAACGGGCCGGTGGGCTGGCGTTGGCCGGTGGCGAAAGGGGTGGTGGAATCGACCGGCGACACGGCGTGGCGGCGGACGCCGCACGCCATGCACTTCTCGGCGGGTCCGGGGCTGACCGACTTTCTGGTGATCAACACCCACATGCGATCCAACTGGGGCGGCGACCACCAGGACCAACGCACCGACGAGACGCGGGAGCTGCTGGCGGCGATGGGCACGATGCGGCGGATGCTCGACGGCGAGCGGGACATCGTCGTCTACGGCCGGCTGTTCGAGGAGCACCGCGAAGCCAGCACAGGACTTTATGAAACCCGCGGCTTCCGCGACCTGAACCCGGACGACAAGCCGACGCTGATGTACTCGGTGCGGGACCCGGCGGCGCGGGATTTTTCCGGGGGCTGGGCGAACTGCCGGGCGTTCGTGCCGGCCGATCAGCCGGAGTTTGCACAATCGACGTTCGGGGTCTGGGGCACGGACGCGCTCGGGGCGATGGGCCTGACGCCACACCGCCACCACGCGACGGTCTCGGACTACCTGCCCGCGTACTTCGAGTTGCGGATCATGCCGGACGACGACTGAGGAACGGTTGGTGGTCGGCGGCTCGGCGTCGGCGTTAGCCGACCCGCGTGCCGATCGGCTCGCCGGCGACGGCGCGGGCGATGTTGCCGGGGGCCTTCATGTCGAACACGATGATGGGGATGTCGTTCTCGCGGCACTGCGCGAAGCTGCCGATGTCCATCACCTTCAAATCTCGTGTGATCGCTTCGTCGAAGGAGATCGACTCGTAGCGCACCGCGTCGTCGTGCTTGCGGGGGTCTTTGTCGTAGATGCCGTCGACCTTGGTGGCCTTGAGCACGACGTCGGCGTCGATCTCGCTGGCGCGGAGGCTGGCGCCCGAGTCGGTGGTCGAAAACGGGTTGCCCGTGCCGGCGGCGAAGATGACGACCCGGCCCTTTTCCAGGTGACGCAGCGCCCGGCCGCGGATGAAGTTCTCGGCGACCGACGAGACCATCAACGCCGACATCACCCGCGCCGGTTGGCCGAGGTGTTCGAGGGCTTCTTTGAGCGCCAGGGCGTTGATGACCGTGCCGAGCATGCCCATCTGGTCGGCCACGGCCTGGTCGACGATGCCCTGCTCGGCGAGCGAGGCGCCACGGATGATGTTGCCCCCCCCGACGACGACGGCCACCTCGGTGCCGGCCCGGGCCTTGTCGCCCTCGCGGCGGAGGCGGAACGGGTCGATTTCCTGGTTGACCTTGCTCGCCTCGTGGATCTCGTGGGCGATGTAGCGCAGCTCGTCGGGGTCGATGCCGAAGCCGCCCTGGCCCGAGAGCGCCTCGCCGCTGATCTTCAGGAGGACGCGGCGGAACGGGGCGGTGTGGGGCGTGTCCGGGGGGATATCCGGGGGGTCGTCGGGCATGAGCGGCATTGGACGCGGCGCGTGAAGGTTCGTCAAGTGGACCCGCCGCCTAACCCTCTTCTTCGTCGGGGATACCGAAGTGCTTGCGCCACCGCTCGACCAGTTCCGGGGGCAGCGGCCCGAAGTCCGGGCGGGCCGACGGCGGCGGGCCGGCGCGGTGGCGGCGGAGTTGGTGGACGAGCCGATCGATGAAGTCCTCGCTCGACAGGTCCCGCGCCCGGCGCCTCCGGGCGGCGGCGCGGATCGCCCGGTCGCTGCTAACGACCGTCAGCCGACGCGGGGCCGAGTCGCGGTTGATGAGTTCAACAATCAGATCGTCCGCGGATCGATGGGACCCCGCGAACACCAGTTCCACTTCCGCCACCGGCGACACCTCCGCCCGCAGCGGCTTGGGCCGGCCGTCCGCCACCACCGTCACCGGCCCCCGCCTCGCCCAGTCCGTCCGCCCCAGCGCCCGGCACAGCCCGCCCTCGTCCAGCCCCGCCAGCATCGGCGGCATCGTCGCGTGCAACACGTTGTAGCAGTCCACGACCAGCGTCACGCCCGCCCCCCGGAAAGCCCCCGGGAAAGGTGCTCGGAAGGGGGGGTATGGGTGGGCCCCGGGTCGCGCAGCACGCCCCAGGCCATCACCGCGATCACCCCGAGGCTGCCCCA
>JBCBSA010000109.1:0-8360 GCA_039819425.1 Planctomycetota bacterium | reverse complement strand
CGGGCACGACGACCTGGGCAGCACCAACCCCCGCGTGGTCAGCCCGGCGCTGGATAGGCTCGCCGAGGAGTCGGCCCGGCTCACGGACTTCCACGTCCACCTCAAGTGCGCCCCGACGCGGGCCTCGCTGCTGACGGGGCGCTACTTCCAACGCACCGGCGTCTGGGGCGTGCACGGCGGGCGGGACCAGATGGCCGTCGACGAGGTGACGCTCGGCGACGCCTTCCGGGAAGCCGGCTACGCCACCGCGGTGGTCGGCAAGTGGCACAGCGGGCTGGGCGATCGCTACTACCCCTGGGAACGCGGCTTCGACCTGGCCCACGCGACCAACCTCTACCGCTACCGGCCCGAGGAGGGCGCCGCCGACCTGGTCAACGGCGATCCGCGGCCGATCGACGGCTGGGCGCAGACGCACATCACCGACGCGGCGATCGGGTTCGTGACCGAGCCGCGTGACCGGCCGTTCTTCCTCTACCTGCCGTACATGTCGCCGCACTCGCCGTGGCGTTCGCCGGCTAAGTTTCAACGGCCGTTCATCGAACGCGGCGACGACGAGAACCTGGTCGCGTTCTGGGGCATGGTCCACTTCATGGACCACGAGATCGGCCGGCTGCTCGCCGCGATCGACCAGGCGGGGCTGCGGGACGACACGCTGGTCGTGTTCCTCAGCGACAACGGCCCGGTGCCGTCGGGCGCCAACCGGCCGCCGGGCGAGGCGGGGCCGCCGTTCAAGACCGGCCAGCAGCTCTGGCGCCAGCGCAACCCCAGCGGGATGCGCGGCGGCAAGGGCCAGATCTACCAGAACGGCCTGCGTAGCGTGTTCTTCGCGCGTTGGCCCGGGCGGTTGGAGCCGGGCGATTACGCCGGGCCGGTGACGGTCGAAGACGTGTTCCCGACGCTGCTGGACTGGGCCGGCGTCACGACTCCGAGCGGTACGAAGCCGCTCGACGGCGTCAGCGTGACGGGGCTGATGCGGGCCGACGCCGAAACGCAACAAGCCGCGTTGTCGAGGCTCAACGAACGCCCCCTGTTCTTCCCCGAAGCCGAGCCGAAAGACTCGTTCGACCCCTGGCGGCTGGGCCAGCGGCAGGAGTACCAAGTCATCGACAAGACGCGCGACCCCGAACGGTTCGCGTTCGACCGCATGAACCTGGCCGTCCGACGCGGCGACTTCAAGTGGGTGAAGCGGCAGGGCAAAGCCGAGCTATTCAACCTCGTGAGCGACCCGCGGGAACGGACACCGATCACGGACCGTGCGGACCTGGCCCGCGAGTTGGAGGCCGCCGGGCGGGGCTGGTGGGAAGACGTCCTCTCCGAGTCGTCGGCGTTCGAGCGGCCGACGGTCTACGTCGACGGGAACCCGCGGCGGTTCTCGGTGGTCCAGCTGCGGGCCGCATCGGAGGTCGAAGGTGTGTCGGTCCACGCCCACGGCGTCGACGGCTGGGACGAGGTCGGTGATCGGTTGACCGTGAACGTCGAGATCGGTCGGCCGGGCCGATACCGCGTCCGCCTGTTGGGCAAAACGCCCCGTGCGACGCAGGCGGTGTTCGAGTTGTCGATCGGATCGGCGAGCCCGACGACCGCCCGGATCGATCGCCCGATGGGCCTCGTGCACGAGAAGCCCGAATACGACTGGGACCCGAAGCGGGCCATCGACCTCGGCGAGGTCGAGCTCGCCGTGTCCGGGCCGGCTCGGCTCGTCCTGCGGCTCAAAGAACTCGGCGCACGTAAGCCGGCGCTGGACGGCCTGACCCATCTCGTGATGGAGAGGATCGATTGAAGACGGTGCGTGAGCCGATACGTCCGCATGCGCGATCCGGGGGCGTAGCGGCGAAGGAGGAGGCCGGGTTTTGAGCGTCCTGGATTGGTCGATCGTGGCGGGGTTTGTGTTGGCGCTCTGCGGGGCGTCGTGGGTGTTGTCACGGGTATCGAGCAGCGTGGCGGACTTCATGGCGGCGGGTCGGTGTGCGGGGCGGTTCGTGCTGTCGATGGCCAACGACATGGGCGGGTTCGCGGCGATCTTCGTCGTGGCGACGTTCGAGCAGTTCTACGTGTCGGGGTTCCCGGGGGCGTGGTGGAGCATCATGACGTTGCCGCTCTGGGCGTTCGTCATGTTCTCGGGCTGGGTCCAGTTCCGGTTCCGCGAGACGCGGGCGCTGACGATGCCGGGGTTCTTCGCCCAGCGGTACAGCTCGGGCGTCCGCAAGTACGCCGGGGTGCTGGCGTTCGTCTCGGGCGTGATGAACTACGGCATCTTCCCGGCGGTGACCGCGAACCTGATCGTGGCGTTCTGTGGGCTGCCGCAGACGCTGTCGTTGGGCGGGCCCGGGGGGTTCGAGCTGCCGACGATGCTGCCGGTGATGGTGGTCATCCTGGGCATCGCGATGTTCGTGCTGCTTACCGGCGGGCTGGTGTCGGTGATGGTGACCGACTTCCTGCAGGGCCTGCTGGTGATCTTCGGCACGCTGGCGATCGTGGGTTTCATCGTCTACGCGGTGGGCTGGGACACCCTGTTCGACGGGGCCGCGTCGGCGCCGGCGGGCGAGTCGAAGGTCGATCCATACGACCAGGCCGAGGTCCGCAGCTTCAACTTCTGGTTCTTCATGATCCTGACGGTGAACCGGCTGTACTCGTTCATGGCCTTCCCCACGCGGCAGGGCTACGACGCCGCGGCGCTGTCGCCGGAGGAGGCGCGGTTCTCGCGGATGCTGGGTGACTGGATGTTCAACGTCCGGGCGTTCGTGCTGATGCTGCTGCCGATCGCGGCGTGGGTGGTGATGCACCACGTCGACTTCACCGACACCGCCGCGGCGGTCCAGCGGTCCATCGCGGCGATCGACGACGAGCAGGTGCAGAAGCAGATGACCGTGCCGATCGTGCTGTCGGAGCTGCTGCCGGTGGGCCTGATGGGGCTGTTCGTGGCGATGATGGTGGGCGCGGCGGTGTCGACGGACAACACGTTCGTGCACTCGTGGGGCAGCATCTTTGTGCACGACGTGGTCGAGCCGATCCGCGACAAGCCGCTGAGCGAGAAAGCGAAGCTGCGTCTGCTGCGGGGGGCGACGCTGGGCGTGGCGGTGTTCGCGCTGGTGTGGAGCTATTTCTTTCCGATCGGCGAGTACATCTTTATGTACTTCCAGATCACCTCGTCGATCTATGTTGCCGGGGCCGGGGCGTTGGTGATCGGCGGGCTGTATTGGAGCCGGGGCACGGCCGCGGGGGCGTGGGCGGCGCTGACCACCGGGCTGACGATCTCGTTCACCGGGATCATCCTCCGGCTGGTGTGGCCGTACGTGCCGGCCTTGGCCGAGTCGCGGTACGAGAGCTTCCCGATCAACGGCGTGTGGGTGTTCTTCATCGCGATGGGCTGCTCGGTCGCGGCGTATGTGGTCGTGTCGCTGCTGACCTGCCGGACGCCGCACGACATGGACCAGATGCTCCACCGCACCCCCGCCCCCGGAAGTGCCGATGCCGCTTCCGGGGCAACTTCCGGGGGCGGGGGGGATCCGCACGCCCACACGCCGAGGAAGATGTTCGACTTCAAGGCCCTCACGCCCGGCAGCCGGTGGACCGTGATCCTGTACCTGTCGTTCGTCGGCCTGATCTTCGGCGCGTTCGTCCTCGGCAACATCGTCAGCCGATTCGTCGAGATCCCCGACTCGCTCTGGGTGAATTTTTGGCAGGTCTTCGTCGGCCTGTTGCTCGCCGTCGCGTCGGTGATGGCCGTCGTCTTCCTCCTCGGTGGGGTCGGCGATATCCGGAGGCTGTACCGATTGCTGGGGCGACCCGCCGAGACGGAACCGGCCCCCGAGAAAGGCTCTTCATGACGATCGCCTTACCCCGATCCCGCGCACGCTTCGCCCGGCTCACCGCGACCGTCCTCGGCTTGCTCGGCCTCATCTGCGGCGTCGCTTCGGGCACCGCGGCGACCGACGCCCGCGCCGACGACCGCCCGAACTTTGTCTTCATCATTGTCGACGACGAACGCAGGCTGCGACAGAACCACCTCGAAGAGGGCCGACGGCCCGACGGTGGGCCGCGCAACGTCAGCCCGACGCTCGACCGCTTCGCCGCCGAGGGCACGGTGCTGCCGCGGATGTACGCCACCACGCCCATCTGTGTCCCCAGCCGGTTCGCCTGCCTGACCGGTCGGCTCGGCTCCCGGGCCGTCAACGCCACGGCGATGCGCAGCGTCGAGACCCACGGCTACCCGATGGTCGCTCAGAACACGTTCATCCTCTCCGACACCCCGACCCTGCCCCGCACGCTCCAGCAAGCGGGGTACTTCACCGGGGCGATCGGCAAGAACCACGTGATCGACGTCCCCGACTTCGAAGGCTTCGCCGCGAGCGACGACCCGAACGACCCCGCGATCATCGACCAGCTCCGCCGAAACCACGAGCGTGTCCGCCAAGCGTTCCTCGCTGCCGGGTTTGATCACGCCGACCGGCTCTACCACGACAACCTCGCGGCCAACCAGCCGCGGGCGCTGCGGGCCCACAACCTCGACTGGCTGGCCGAGGGGGCGCTGGCGTTTCTCGATCTCACCAACGACCGGCCGTTCTTCCTCTACCTCGCCACGACCACGCCGCACGGCCCAAACGGCAGCCCGCACACCTGGGACGCCGACCGCCGGATCACACCGCGGGGCCTGCTTGATAAGCCGATGGACCTACTGGTCTCGGCCGACGAGATCCGCCGCCGGCTCACCGCAGCCGGGATCGACCCCATGCAAGAGCACGGCCGTGAGGGCAACACGGTCTGGTCCGACGATTTGATCCGCGTGGTGGTCGAACGACTCGAGGAGATGGGTGAACTGGACAACACCGTCGTCGTGTTCTTCAACGACCACGGCATCGAGCAGGGCAAGTCGTCGTTGTATGAAGGCGGCATGCGGACCTCCGCGGTCTTTTGGGGACCGGGCGCAGGCGTCGAAGCCCAGCGTCTGAACCACACGCTGGCGGCCAACGTCGATTTTATGCCGACGTTCCTGTCCATGGCCGGGATCGATCCGGAAACCTCCGACACGACGCTCGACGGTGTGGACCTGTCGCCCGTGCTCCGCGGCGAGACCCACGCGGTGCGCGACCACGTCATCGGCGAACTCGGATACTCCCGCGCGGTGGTCGGCGAGCGGTTCAAGTACCTCGCGCTGCGGCCGTCGGAATACGCGCAGAACGTGCCCCCCAAGGTGCGTCGGCAACAGCTGCGGCGCTGGTTCGCCCGCCGCGACCGCATCGGCCTGCCCCGTGGCGACAACCAGCCCGACGACCCGTACCCGCACACCTTCAACATCCCCGGCGGCACGGACAACAACTGGCCGTCGATGCGCAAGCACCCGCATTACTTCGACCCCGACCAGCTCTACGACCTCCAAGCCGATCCCGATGAACAGCGCAACCTCGCCGACGACCCGGCCCACGCCGAGACCCTCGAACGCTTGCGGGCCCGGCTCGACGCCTACGTCCGCTCCACGCCGTACCCCTTCGGCGAGTTCGGGGCGTCTAGCCACGGAGATCGTTAACTCTTTGAACCCCACGTCCCGACGACGCCGTTAACCACGACGGCTTGCCCCGCTCCCCAACCGAGAACCCCCATGACGCCTTTTGTGCCCTCGCCCCAATACGCTCGTTTCCCGTCAGCGACCGTGCTCCTGCTCACGCTGCTCGGCCTGGCATCCATCAGCGGCGCTCAACCGGCTCCCACCCTTCTCGAACAGCCCGAGCTGCGCCAGCCCTGGCTCAACGGCAACCTCATCGCGTGGGACAACCAGAACATGCAGCACCACCGCCTGGCCCGGGCCCTGGGCTACGACCACGTCTGCGAGGTGCGCGACACCACCTACCCCGGCAGTAGCCAGGCCACCTCCGAAACCTCACGCGACCTCGGCTTCTACGTCAACGACCCGCACAAGAAGGTCCAGCCTCACTACGGCTTCGAGCTCGACCAAACCGAACTCGCCCGGGCCCTGCAACGCTACCCCCACACCTTCTCGTGGTACCCCGAGATGTCCCGCGCGATCGACACCGAAGAGATCGCCGCGATGAAGACCCAGGACACGGAGCTCTACGAGCAGGTGAAGCACGCGTTCGAGACCACCAAAGCCTGGTCGCACCCGAACCGCGAGTTCCCGAACAACCTCGGTCAGCTCCAGAAGTGGGGCAGCGGCGTGCGCTGGGAGCCCTACAGCGACTTCCAGCAGCGGGACGTGATCGAGCGGCACGTCGCGGCCGCCGTCGACTACATCCGCAAGGTCGACGACAACGACTTCAACTTCCGTTTCAAGGGCATCGTGATCGACGTGATCGAGCCGTGGGACGAGTTCAGCTGGTCGTCCGATCGCCCCGTGCCCGGCAGCCCGCAGCGTGAACGCTACGCCGTCGAACACCCCGGCATCACCCACCAGTACACGACCGTCCGCGAGGGCTGGTACCACTTCCTGGGCCACCTCCGCGACGAGCTCGAAGCCGCGTTCCCCGACCGCGACATCAAGTTCATCTGGGAGCCCACGCCGATGGTCGCGTCCTGGGTCGAGCCGTTGTTCGAGCACCGCTACCCGTCGGTCACCGACGAGCTGTTCGAGAAGATCAAGGGCGACGCGCTCATCGACGAGAAGCCCGGCCTCTCGTACCTCACCGACGACTACCTCCACGGGCTCGAGGCCTGGCCGACGCACCGCCTCGGCACCGCGTCGGGCGACCTGTTCACCCAGAACCCGCACTACCCCACGCAGCTCGTCTACTTCGGCGAGATCAGCTCGCGCGGCGGGTACTTGCTGAGCTACGGCACGTTCGACCGCTCTCGGCGTCCGATCGCCACCTACGAAAACCAGTTCAAGCTCATCCGCGCCCTGAGTACCTGGCAGAACATGCACATGACCCCCGTGTCCGCCCGCACCTGGGACGCCGAGCAGAGCACTTACCACAGCCCCACCGCCTACGCCGACGCGAACACGCTCGCCGGGCTGCACAGCAAAAACGGCCACGTCTACGCCGTGCTGATGGGCCCCGACGCCGCGGTCCACCTCGCCCCCGACGTGGCCGTCCGCGGGATGCGGTCGGCCGATACGCTCTGGTCGCCGGTCGACTCCGCACCGGCCGCCGAAGCGGTGGGCGGGGTGATCCGGCCCACGGCGAACGCGGACTTCCCCGTCAGCGTGATCGCCGAGATCGCACGCCCCGACGGGCCGCCGCGTGTTTTCGCGGTAGCGCCGGGCGTCGAGCTCAACCAGGATCGCTCGACCGTCAAGCTGCCCAACTCCACGCTGAGCGACCCGGGCTTCGAGCGCGGGGCCGACGCCTGGTTCGGCACCGGCAGCGGCAACAACCGCATCCTGGTCGTCCAAAACCCCGCCCGCACCGGCGGCCACGCCGCCCGCGTCACCGGCCGCACCGCGATCTGGCACGCCCTGGGCCAGGACGTCACCGGCGTGCTCATGAACACCCGACAGGGCCGCTACCGCATCACCGCCCACGTCCGGCCGGCGAAGACCGACGGCAGGGTGTCCATCGGCCTGGCCTACACCGAACGCGGCGAACGCACCCAACACCGCGACCCCGCCGTCCCCGTAAAGGCCGGCCGGTGGAACCAGGTGGTCGTCGAATACGACGTGGACTGGGGCGACTGGATCAGCGACAGCCGCCTGTCGGTCACACGCGCCGACTCGAAGGAAGACTACTTCGTCGACGACGTCGAGATCGAGTTCCTCGGCAGCAAGGAACGCTGAACACGACCCGGCCGACGGGCCGGACCCGATGGCCGGAACCCGAACGGAAAACCGCATGCGGACATCACCACTTCGCCTTCTGATGGTCGCAGGCCTGAGTTGCGTCCTGGCCGCCTTCGGCATGCCGGCGACAACAACCACGGCCCATGCCGAACCACCGAACGTGCTGCTGATTGTGGTCGACGACCTCAACACCGACGTCGGCTTCATGGACGGCGGCGCCCACACGCCCAACCTCGACGCCCTCGCCGCCCGTGGCGTTGTCTTCAGCGACGCCCACTGCAACGCCCCGGTCTGCAACCCCTCGCGGACGAGCTTCCTCACCGGTCGGCTGCCGGCGAGTACCGGTGTGCTGGACAACGACACCTACTTCCGCCGCGTCGACGGCGGGCCGGGCGTGTTGACGATCCCCGAGTACTTCCGTCGGCACGGCTACCGGTCGATCGGTGCGGGCAAGGTCTTCCACTCCGGCCACCGCCCCGCTTCCCACCCCCACGCCAAGCTGCTCGACCGCAACCGCTCGTGGGACGAGTACGCCGAGTTGTCGATCGGCACGCCGCTGCCCAAGCCCCGGCCCAACAAATGGCACGAGGGCCGGGTCCAGACCTGGATGAAAAACGCGTTCTGGTGGGCC
>JBCBSA010000108.1:0-8381 GCA_039819425.1 Planctomycetota bacterium | reverse complement strand
CCTCTCCCCCCCCGACGAACTACACTCTTTCCCTACACGACGCTCTCGATCTACGCGATCAACGACCCGATCGTGGGCATCCTCGCCGACAAGACCCGCACCCGCTGGGGGCGGTACCGGCCCTGGCTGCTGTGGTCCGCCCTGCCGTTCGCGGTCATGGGGGTGCTCGCGTTCTCGACGCCGCCGCTGGGCGAAACCGGCAAGCTCGTCTACGCCTACGTCACCTACACGATCCTGGGCATGGCCTACACCGCCGTGAGCATCCCGCTCACGTCCATGATCGGCGTCGCCTCCGACAAGTCCATCGTCCGCACCTCGCTCTCGGCCTGGAACATGTTCGGGGCGTTCGTCGCGTCCCTGTTCGCCCAGCTGTTCACCCTCAAGCTGGTCGAGACCCTCGGCGGCGTCGAGACGGGCATGTCCGTCGAAGACGAGATCGCCGCCAAGCAGGTCGGCTTCCAGTTCACCACCTTCATCTACTCCGGCGTCGCCATCGTCGCGTTGCTCTACGCCTTCGTGGTCATGCGCGAACGCGTCACGGGCGACGACCGGTCCGACGTCAAAGCCAAAGCCGACCGAAAACCCGACGTCCCCCTGCTCACGCAGCTCCGCCACCTGGTCACCTGTCGGCCGTGGGTCATCCTGCTCGGCGTGTTCCTCACGATGTGCCTGTTCATCTCCATCCGCGGCGCGTCGCAGGTCTTCTACATGAAGTATTACCTGGGCATCAGCGGAGACGCCATCGACTTCTTCGGCTACACCCTCTCCGAGGGCAGCATCATCGGCATCTACCTCGCCCTCGGCTCGGTCGGCTGCCTCATCGGCACGCCGCTGATGGCCCCCCTCGCCAAGCGCTTCGGCAAACGCAACGTCTTCCTCGGCATGATCGCGATCTCCGCCGTCATCGGCGGCCTGCACTACCCGCTCGGACGCGACGCGATCCTCATGGCCCTCGTCCTCCAGGTGCTCGTCGGCCTGTTCTCGGGCCCGCTGTTCGTCCTGAAGAACGCCATGCTCGCCGACGTCGCCGAGACCATCGAGCTCCGCCACGGCTACCGGCCCACCGGCCTCGTCTACTCCGCCGCCAGCTTCGGCCTCAAGTTCGGCTGGACCATCGGCGGCGCCGTCGCCGGCTACGCCCTGGACTTTTTCGACTTCGTGCCCAACGTCGAGCAGAGCGAACGCGCGATCGGCGGCATCGTCCTCATGATGAGCTGGCTCCCCACCGTGCCCATGGCCCTCGCCGCGGTCCTGCTCGCCTTCTACCCGCTCACCGACAAGCAGGTGGAAGAAAACGCCGAGGCCCTCAGCCGCCGCAAAAACGGCCAGAGCGCGTCCGCCTGAGCGGCCACCCGCGCCGCCGACGGCAGTGGGCGATACAGGACTCGAACCTGTGACCTACTCGGTGTAAACGAGTCGCTCTAGCCAACTGAGCTAATCGCCCCAGAGGGGGTCGGCCTCCAGACAACCGCACGGCGATTCAGACGGATGCGGAAGCCGGGTGCGTAGCGGGAGACTATCACGTTTACCGGCCGCGACCAAACGTTCGCGGTTCACGCGAGGATCGCGCAGCCTCGGTGCAGCGTCACACGCAGTTCGCCTTCGACCGCCGGCTCCAGTGGAGTGTCCGCCCACACATCGCGTTGCAGCGGGGCTGACGACCGGACGTGGACAGACCGCTCGGCCTCGCCGCCGATGACCACCACGGCGGCTTGTTGGCCGAGCCGGACCGGCAGGTAGACGGCGTCGGTCGGCGCGGACGGGCGGCAGTTCAGCGTGAGCGATTCGGTGAGCGAGGCGAGCAGTTCTCGCCACGCGGGGGAGTCGCCGTGGAGCAGCGACGGGCCGAGCGGAGCGCGGACGTGGACGATCCTGCCTTCGCCGAGGCGGCGTTCGAGGGCGAGCGGTTCGTCGTCGGCGAAGCGCAACGACCCGTAGTCGGACCACGCGTCGGGAGCGGTCGGCTCGGGGCGTGAGCGGCACAGGACGGCGTGGCCGCCCGACGACAAGGCCCAGCCTTCGGCGCGGCTTTCGAGCCCACGCATCCGAAGCCCGATCGCCGGGGCGAACCCGCCGGGCCAGGGCCGCGGCATGGACAGGCGGGGGTCGCGGCGGCCGGTGGTGGCGTCGAGTACGAGGGTTACGCCGCCGCGCACCCGTTCGAGCAGGGGGTCGGCCAGAGCCGGGTCGTAGGCCGTCAGGTGGGAGAGGATCGCGACGTCGCCGGGTTCGAGTCGGTCGGCCATCTCGGTCAGCGGGACGGGCGCGGCGGGCACGCCCTGGCGGAGGCATTCGACCACGATCATCGCGGCACCGCGGGCGCTGTCCTGGGTGTGTCGCCCCGGGTTATCGGCCGCGGGCTCCCAGCCGTGGACGGCTTCGTAAGACTGGGTTGTTGCGTCGGTGGCGACCCATACGCGGGGGCGTTCGGGGCGGAGGGGTCCGTGGCTCTGGAGGAGGGCGTTGAGGCGGTCGTGCAGGTGGCGCAGCGCCGCGGCGCGGGGGCCGATCTCGTCGTTGTCGTCGAGCAGGGCCCAGTCGCCGGCCTCGTTGTCGTGTCGCCGGGTGTTGAAGCACCAGCCGGTGACGCTGGTGCTGCCCGCGGCCAGCGCGGCGAGGTGGTACTGGACCACGGCGTCGGGGCCGGCGTCGTTGGGAACCAGGCCGCTGTCGGCGGTGTTGCCGGTCTGGACCTCGGTGGTCTCGACGGCGTGGCCGCCGGGCAGTTCGCGCAGGGCCGAGACGCCGGCGTGGATGAGCCCGGGGAAGTCGGCGCGGTCGGCGAAGGTGAAGTGCCAGGACGGGTGGAAGCTGGCGCCCAGCACGTCGACCAGGCCGGCCATGGCCTGGAGGTCGGCGCCGCCGTGGGGCCGGTTGGCGTGGATGTGCGTGGGGTTGACGCAGGTCGGCGTGTGCGGGTCGACGGCGCGGGCCCAGTCGCGTACGGATCGGAGTTGGTGGACGAGCCAGTCCTGCCGGCACCGGACCTCGTCCAGCCGGGGGAACGAGCTGTTCCAAGCGCCCGATTGGTGGGCGGGGTGCGGGACGTCGGCGGCGCGGGGGACGTCGTCGAAGGACGCGTAGCCGGTGCGCCACGCCCGGTTCAGCGGCGCGAGGTCGCCGCCGTAGCGTAGGGCCAGCCACCGGCGCCAGAACGCGAGGAACTCCGGCGTGTCTTGGCCTTCGTCGAACGGCTCGTTCCACAGCACCCACTGGCCCAACGCCGGGTGCTCGGCGTAGCGGCCGACGCAGGCCCGCGTGTACGTTTCGCTCTTGGCCCACATCGACCGCTCCATAAACCCGGTGTGGGAGTGCAGCATCGACGGGGTGCCCCAGTGCCAGGGGCCGCTGTTGGCGGTGAGGGTCGCTTTGATTCGGAGGCCGTGCCGCTGCGCCGCGTCGAAGGCGTTGTCCCATAGCCCCCAATGCCAGTCGTGCGGGTCCAGGTCGGGGGTCGGCTGCAGCCACGGCCACATCAGGAACAGCCGCGCCCAGCCGAGCCCGACCTCCGCCGCCCGGGCGAACAGCTCGTCCACCCGCTCGGGCGTGTCGTCTTCTTCCAGCCAGAGCTGCGAGCCGAGCAGGTCTTTGGCGTCCATGGTTGGTTTTCCGGCGGTCGCGTTCAATGCGGGTGGGGTTCAGGCGCGAGAGGCGACGCGGGGGGTAGCGTGGGCTCAGGCGGAGTCGTAGGCGTGGCGGTTGGGATCGACCGTCTCGAACGGCTGCGGCTCGGGGATGCCCGGCCCGCCGGGGGCCAGCGGGTCGTCGGTGTTGCGCATCCAGTCGTCGAGGAGCACACCGAGCTGGCGTTGGGCCTCGTGGTGGTCGGGCTCTTGGCTGCGGTCGCGGCGTTCCAGCGGGTCGAGGTGGAGATCGTACAGGCTGTCGATCGCGGCGTGGTCGGTGGGTTGTCCTTGCTGCGTCGCGGCGGGCCAACCGTCGCGGGTGAGGGCTTCTTTGACGGGGGTGGGGTCGGCGTTGCCTTGGATCGGTTCGGGGCCGGGGTACCACCGGCGGACGAGCTTGTAGCGGCCGCGGCGGACGCAGCGCTCGGGCTGGGCGAGGGAGCGGCGGCCGTGGGTGTTGATCTCGGCGAAGATCGGCCGCGGGTCGGTGCTGTCGTCGTCGGCTTTCTTGGGCAGGGGTTGCCCTTCGAGCCAGCCCGGCGTGTCGAGCCCGGCCGCGGCGCAGACGGTAGGGAACACGTCGAGGTGGCTGACCGGGTCGTGGACGACGTGGCGGGTGTCGTACCCGCCGGGGCCGCGGACGATGAGGCCCACGCCGAGGCCCGCGTCGGTGAGGGTGCACTTGGCGAGCGGGACGCCGGGGCCGTGGTCGGTGGTGTAGATCACGAGGGTGTTCTCGGCGAGTCCGAGGCGGTCGAGGGTGGCGATGATCCGGCCGACGGCGTGGTCGAAGCTGCGGGCCATGACGTCGAAGCGGGACCGCCAGTGGCGCATCTCGGGGAGGTCCGCGAGCCAGGGGATCGGCGAAGCGCGGTCGATCTGGGCCTCGCCGGGCTCGTCTTCCGGGGGGATCTGCCGCATGGCGTTGCTGTGGGTGTCGACGACGCCGGCGTCGAGGAACCAGGGCGGGCCGTCTTGGCCGTGTTGGTCGAGCCATTCGCAGGCGGCGTCGACGACGGGGCCAGAGGTCATCTGGGGGTCGCGGAGGCCGAGCGCGCCGCCGACGATGTCGGGGCGGACGTGGTCGTAGCCGAGATCGCGTTCGTCGCGGGTGACGTGTTGGACGCCCATGAGCGCGGCGCGGTAGCCGTGTTGCTGGAGGAAGGGGACGAGGTGCTGGTCGGGGCGGGCGAGGGGGTAGCCGAAGTTCGACAGGCCGAACTGTCCGACCTGGTGGGGGTAGCGGCCGGTGAACAGGGCGGCGCGGGAAGGTGAACAAGTCGGCCCGACGCAGAAGGCCCGGCGGTAGCAGACGCCTTCGTCGGCGAGGCGTTGCAGGTGCGGGGTCAGCGATGCGCCGCCGAAGGGGCTGAACATCCGGCCCGAGTCGTGGGTGTGGAGGTAGAGGATGTTCGGGGGTTGGGACATAAAGTTGTTTAAATGAAAGGTAAGCCGGTAACCGTGCCGGCTATACACCGGGTGGTCAACCGCGGCGGTAGAAGGGCAGGGGGACGACCTCGGCGTCGGCGGTGGCGGCCCCGACGGCGACGGACACCGTGTCGCCGAGGGCGGCGGCATCGGGTTTGAGGTACGCCATCGCGATCGGGGCGTCGAGCGTGGGCGACAAGCAGCCGCTGGTGACGGTGCCGGCTTCGTCGCCGTTGACGGAGACCGTTGCGCCCTGGCGTGGCGTGCGTTGGCCGTCGATCCTGAGGCCGACGAGGGTCTTGGGGGTGCCCTGGGCGTGGAGTTTTTCGAGGGCGTCCTGGCCGATGAAGCGGGGGATCTCGGTGCCCGAATCGTCGGCCTCTTTGCCCAGGGACACGGCGAAGGCGAGGCCGGCGGAGAGGGGGTCGGTGTCTTCGTCGAGCTCGTGGCCGTAGAGCGGCATGCCGGCTTCGAGGCGGAGCGAGTCGCGGGCGCCGAGGCCGGCGGGCTTGATCGCCGCGCCGTCGCTCTTTTCTTTGAGCAGGAGTTTCATCGCCATGTTGGCCATGTTGGCGCCGAGGATGACCTCGACGCCGTCTTCGCCGGTGTAGCCGGTGCGGCTGACGGTCATCTTGAGGATGAGCAGGTTCTTGAGGGCGAAGGTGTAGTTCTTGAGGATGGGGATCTCTTTGGAGAACCCGCCGATGGCCTCGATGACGGCCGGGCCCTGCACGGCGAGCATCGCGGTCTTCTCGGTCTCGTCCTCGATCTTCAGCGACATCTCACGCTCGGCCTGGACGGCGGCGAAGTGGTCGAGCAGCTTGAGCCGGTTGGCGGCGTTGACCACGAGCATCCAGTGGTCGTCGTAGCGGTAGACGAGCACGTCGTCGCGGACGCCGCCTTTGTCGTTGCAGACCAGGGCGTAGCGGCAGGTCTTGGGGGCCATGTCCGTGACCTTGCGGGTCAGGACGGTTTCGAGGAAGCGGCGGGCGTGGCGGCCGGTGAACTTGAGCCGACCCATGTGGGAGACGTCGAAGATCGAGCCGACCTCGCGGGTGTAGCGGTGCTCGTCGAGGATCGAGCCGTAGTGGAGGGGCATCTCCCAGCCGGCGAAGTCGACCAGCTTGGCTTGGTTCTCTTCGTGGAACTTCTTGAAGGGGGTTTGGAGCAGGGGCAAGGGGGGCTTTCCGGGGGAGTTAAACCAGCCGTTCAAACCAGCCGAATAGCGTGAGCGACCCGCGGAAGAGCGGGTCCCACGACACGCAGCCGGTGGCGAGGGTCAGCAGCAACAGGCAGGACAAGGACACGAGGAGGCGACGCGGTTTCATCGCGGGGCATGATACCGCGGCGTGGTCTTAGCGGCGGTCGGCGACGGCGGGGTTCGCGTCGTCTTCTTGCCTGGTCGGGACGCCGAGGTATTGGAGCGAGCGTTCCATGACGCGTTTGACGGCGGGGCCGCTGACGGTGCCGCCGTAGTGGCCGATCTTCTTGTCGGGGCGGTGGACGAAGCAGCCGACGACGAGGCGGGGGGCGTCGAGCGGGGCGCCGGCGATGAAGGAGGAGATGTATTCGTTTTCGTGGTAGCCGCCGTTGACGAGATCGGGGAGCTCGGCGGTGCCGGTCTTGCCGAAGAGATCGTAAAGGTCGGAACGGGCGCGGCGGCCGGTGCCTTCGGTGACGACGCGGCCCAGGACCTCTCGGGTGTGCTCGGCGACGCGGGGGGAGAGGACGCGAGCGGTGATGTTGGGGTCGCGTTCTTCCTCGTCGACCTCGTCGGGGTCGGTGGCTTCGATCGTCGGGTTGACGAGGACGCCGTCGTTGGCGACGGCGCAGAAGGCCCGGGTGACCTGGAGGGGGGTGACGGCGAAGCCGTGGCCCATGGGCATGCGGGTGAGGTCGGTCCAGGACCAGTCGGGGACCCGGCGGAGCATGCCGGGGACTTCGCCGGGGAGCTGGGAGCCGGTGGGTCGGCCGAAGCCGTAGCTGTCGAGGATGGTGTGGAGGCGGTCCATGCCCATGCGTTCGGCGACGCGGGCCATGCCGATGTTGGACGAGACGACGAGGACGTGGTCCCAGGAGACCTCGCCGTGGGGCCGGGTGTCGCGGAGGACGGGGCCGCGCTCGGGCTTGTACCAGCCGACGTCGGTGGTGTCGATGAGTTCATCCGGGTCGACGGCGCCGGCCTCGACGGCGGCGGCCCAGACCAGGGGCTTGACGATCGAGCCGGGCTCGAACACGTCGGTGACGGCGCGGTTGCGTTGGCGGTTCCTGGCGTCGTCGGTGATGCGGCCGCGCTCGTCGCGGAAGTCGCCGGGGTCGAAGGCGGGGAGGTTGGCCAGGGCGAGGACTTCGCCGGTGCGGGGGTCCATGACGACGAGCTGGCCGGCCTCGGCGTCGAACTTCTTGAGCGCCGCGGCGAGCTCTTCCTCGGCGATGGCTTGCAGGGACAGGTCGAGGCTGAGGCGGATGGGCTGCCCGTCGGCCTGGAGCTTGTAGTTCTGGTTGGCGAGCCAGAGCCGGCGTCGGCCGCGGTCGTAGACGAAGGCGTGTTGGCCGGGGTCGGGGGCGAGGCGGTCGTCGAAGGCGCGTTCGAGGCCGTCGAGGCCGTGGCCCTCGTGGCCGATGAACCCGACGAGCTGGCCGGCGAGCGAGTCCTTCGGGTAGTCGCGGACGAGGATCGGGTGGGTGGCGAGGCCGCGGAGGTTCTTGAGTTCGGGGGTTGCTTGGAGGGTGGCGTAGCGGTCGTCGGAGAGGCGCTTGTCGAGGACGATGTAGCGGCTGCCGCGGCGCTTGGCGATCTGTTGTTCGACCCAGGCGGGGTCGTAGTCGAGGAGGTAGCCGACGTATTCGGAGAACGTGCCGGGGTCCTCGATGAGGTCGGGGTCGACGAAGAGGCGGTGGGCGACGCGGGTGACGGCGAGCGGTCGTCCGCGGCGATCGACGAGGGCGCCGCGGCGGGCGCTGAGCTCGGTGGTGCTGATCTGCGAGTCGACCATCGCGGCGACGCGCGGGGCGGGGTGCTGTTGGAGCTGGTAGACCCGGCCGAGCAGGGCGAGCAGCACGACGGTGAGCCCCAGCACGGCCCATCGGCCGACGCGTAACGCCCGGTCCCGGGCGCGTTCGGCGAGGTCGGCGTCGAGCCGGGGCGAGGTGGGTTGGGCGGCGGGGCGGATCACGGCAGGGGCTTGCGCTGCGGGGCGTGGGCGAAGTGGTCGGGGCTGGGCCACGGCCAGGGGCCGGGGACGGCGTGGTCGTCGGCGGGCAACGCGATGACGCGGGCCGGGCTCGACCTCGTCGCGTTGCCCGCCGACGACCACGCCGTCCCCG
>JBCBSA010000107.1:0-8459 GCA_039819425.1 Planctomycetota bacterium | reverse complement strand
CTCTCGCACGAAGCTATTGCCGAGCGCGTCGGCCTCGAGCGTTCGACCGTGACCAACCTCCTTCGTTTGCTGAAGTTAACGCCTGAAGTGAGGCAACACGTGGTCTCCGGGGCGTTGTCGATGGGCCAGGCCCGGGCCTTGGTCGGCATCGAATCCGCCGAGGACCAGCGGGGGTTGGCCGAGCAGGCGATCCGTCATCAGTGGTCCGTTCGTCAGGTCGAGGCGGCGGTGCGTCGGCTCGCCGCTGGTCCGGCAGCACCTGCCGCATCCCCGTCGAATCCGGGTCGACCGCCCTATCTAGACGATCTGGAGCGTCAGATCGGGGAGCAGCTGGGCACGAAAGTTCAGATCAAGACCCGTCGGAAAAAAGGGGCCGGCACCCTGAGCGTCGAGTTCTACAGCATCGACCAGTTCGACGAGTTGCTCGCCAAGCTCGGGGTGAAGACGTCCTGAGGCGATCCGGGTTGGCTGATTCGGGCGGGTTCCACGTGGAACCTTTAAGTGGTGTGTGGGACGGGGCTCCGCGAACTTACCGAAATTTTCGGAGGTTTTCGGCAGAGTCTCGGGGGTCAGGGGTCATCCCGGCGATCAGGGTGCACACGGTAGACGCGGAGTGACCGTCGGTTCCAACGGTCTGGCAACAACAGGTCTAGCCGGACGTAGCGGTCGGCGATGTCCCAGTGGGGGTCCGACGCAAAGCCGTCCCACGGCTCGCCTTCGGCCAGCAAAACGAGTCGGTGCTTGTCGAGCTTTGACCAGCGTTCCGGCAAGATGCGTGGATCGATCCGCTCCGTGGGCTGGTGGCTGTAATAGGGGAGTCGTCGATCGGTAAAGCCCACGGTGAACACGAGCGGGTCGCGGATCCCCGTGGCGTTTCGGATCTCTTCGAGCCACTGCCGCGGATCGCTCAACTCCAGGAAGCGGTCTTCGAGCGTTGTGGCCCAAACCGCCGTCACCAAGCAAGAGGTCCACGTCAGCGCACCCAAGGCATAGGCCCACCGCCGCCGACCGCGCCACAACGCCGTGCCCCATATGCCCGCGATTAAAACCAACATCAAGGGGGGGATCACCGCCCCAACGCCGCCGAGAGGCTCAAACTGTACGATCAAGATCGCAGCCATCACGCCGGCCCCGATCAGCGTGGCGGGCACAAGGACCGATAACCCGAGCTTGCGGTGTGCGTCTTTGTCGACAGGAAACGGCCAGTAACGCCGATCCACGGACTCGGCCGCGAGCCAGGCCAGCGGCGCCGCCATGGGAAGCAAGTAGCTCATCAGCTTCCCCGAGATCGCGCTGAATACCCCGAACGTCAGCAGCACCGCGATCCACCAGAGCGACGCGGGCTCGCGCCGCCGGGCCGATCGACGTAGCCCGCGGATGGGCGTCCGCCAGCCCCGAAGGTCGAGCAGGGCGGTCGCGGGGAGCAGGCCCACCGCCAGGACGGGCAAGAAAAACCACCAGGCCGCGGGGTGATCCCCCGCCCCCGTCGCCCGGTCGAGGGTCTGATATCGCCACACCGCCCAGGCGTCAGGCGCTTGCCGAACAACGCTCAGCCCCCAGATCGTCAACGGCAGCAACGCCAAACCCAACCCGATGAAAACCGCCGGCCGTCGAAATACGGACAAGCGGTTCCCCGCGAAACACCAAAACAATAAAGACAGGGGAACTAAGCCCGCAACGGGCCCCTTGGTCATCAAGGCCAATCCCAAAAAAACATAAAAAATCAATAAATACAATAATTTAAAGTTTTTTATCCAGGTTGCGCCCGTGGCGAACATCGCGGTCATGAACAACCCAAGCAGGGCGTCGGTCGTGCCCAGCCGCGCCATGACGACGAACAGGGGGGTCACCGCCAGGATAGCCGCCGCCAGCGCTCCCCTTCGCCACCCGCCGAACCCGACGCCCGCGGCGAAGACCACCGCCAGCGTCAAAGACGCCGCAACGGCCGAGGGCAACCGCAGGGCCAGTTCCCCGTCGCCGACGACACGGATCGACGCCGCGATCAGCCAGTAGGTCAGTGGCGGCTTCGTGAGGTGCGGTTCGCCGTGGAGGTGCGGGACCCACCAGGGGGCGTCGCCTTGGGCCATCCCGCGTGCCACGACCCCGTATCGAGCTTCCGAGCCCCCATGAACCGGGTGATCGCCGAGGCTGGACCAGATCGGGATCAGCCCCAAAACCAGGACCGCCAGGCACCACCACGGCGGCGGACCCCAAACACCCCAGCCGGGGCGGTCGGCGGCGGCGGGCGGCACCGTCATGGCGAGGCGGATGAATCAAGAATAGGTCTTCTCCGTCGGCTCACCCTCTTCCAGCGTCAGCGACGCGCTCTCCGGCCGCCACCCCAACGTCTCGCGCGCGGCCGCGAGGTCGATCAACCCGCCCAACTCATCGAGCGGGCGGCGCACCGGGAGCCACCCAAAGTAGGCCTCGGCGACCCGGCTCGGCGTCATCCCGGCCACGCCCAGCGTCTGGGCGGTCAGCCAAGCCCGATACCCCGGAGCCCGGTGCTCCACGCACCGCCGCAGGAAAGAACAGGCGTCGTGGTGGAACAGGTAACACAGGCCATCGATTAGCCGGCGGTCGTTCTCGGTCAGCGGGTGGCGCACGTAGTGGCCACGCGGCCTCTCGACGTCGTTGTCGCTCAGCAGGTACGGGAAGCGGACCGCCGCGGCGGACCATTCGGGCCGGGCGTCGCACATGGCTTGGAGCATGTCTTCTCCGGCGCACTTGCTCAGGGCGTAGGGGTTGTCGCCCGGCCGGTGGGGCAGTCCGCCGTCCCAGGGCAGGTAAGGCAGCCGGCAGGCCGGCGTCTCGCCCGTCCAATACTTGTCGGCGGGGACGCCGGTGGTCACCTGGATCGAGCTGACGAACACGACCCGCGGCACGCCCAGCTCCGCCGCGGCGCGGAACACGTTGGCGTTCATCGCGACGTTCTCCGCTAACAGCCGTTGGTAGGGGCGGGCGGCGTGGGCGTGGGGGTGGTTCCCCGCGTGGACGACGGCGTCGCAGCCCTCCAGCAGCGGGTACACGCCGCGAAAGTCGAGCAGGTCCTGCAGGTGCAGCCGGCACGGCAAACCCGAGCGATACACTGCGTCGGTGGCCACCACTTCGTGGCCGTGGTCGACCAGGTGGGGGACGAGCGTCGACCCCAACTTGCCCCCCGCACCGGTCACGCAGATTCGCATCACCCAAGGGTAGCCGGTGCGGGCCGTGCGTGCGGCCACGCCACAACCTCGTCAGCGAAGTGCCGAGCATCGACCCCATGCCGATCCCCGGAACACCCCCGGAACTCCGCCAGTACACCTCGGCGGCCCGACGCGGCGTGAAGGATTCCGGAGGGGGTTAGCCGTCGAACTTTTGGAAGTGGCCGTCTTGCTGGGGCACGGCGTAGTCGAGGATGTCGTGCAGGATCTGGCCGGGCGAGCCGATCGAGTCGATCTCGACGATCTTGTCGGCCGGGTAGTGCTCGAGCACCGGGGCGGTCTCGCGGTTGTAAACATCCCAGCGGTGGCGGATGACTTTTTCGTCGGCGTCGTCGTGGCGGTTGCTCTTGAGGGCGCGTTTACGCAGCCGTTGGAACATCGCGGTTTCGTCGCTGCAGGTCAGGTGGATGATCTTGAGGACCTCGATGTGCTCGTCCATCAGGGTCGCCTGCTCGAGCGTGCGGGGGATGCCGTCGAGGATCAAGAGGTCGGCCGCGGGCTTGTAGTCGCCCAGCACGGTGCGGGCGTGGATCGCCTCGGCCCACATCTTCACGGTGATCTCGTCGGGCACCAGCTCGCCGCGGGACGAGTGCTCGTAGAACGCGCTGCCCAGCGGCGTGCTGATGTCGATGTTGCGGAACACGTCGCCGCACGCGCAGTGGTAGAAGCCGGGGATCCGCCCGAGGATCGAGCCTTGCGTGCCCTTGCCGGCCCCGGGCGCACCGAAGAGCAAAACGGTCTTGAATTTGGGGTGGTCGGGCATCGGGCGGGCTCGAAGAGACGGCGAGGTGTGAGCGACGGGACCCACATGTTATCGAAGGCATCGGCCCGGCGTGGGCGGGGCTTGAGATGGTGCCGGGGGCGTCCTACTATCCGACGTTTCGGGGAAACAAGTACGCACAACGCCGCGTCGCCGCGGCGGTTCGAGGCGCTAACCGATGCTGCAACTGACCCGCAAAACCGAGTACGCCCTGATCGCTCTTTCTCACCTGGGCCGGCGGCGTCTGGCCGAAGAGGGCCCCGCCAGCGCCCGGTCGATCGCCGAGGCCTACCGCCTGCCGCTGCCGCTGTTGATGAACATCCTCAAGGAGTTAGCCCAGGCCGGGCTGCTGACCTCCACCCGCGGCGCGACGGGCGGCTACGTCCTGGCCGCCGAGCCGGCGGAGGTGTCCCTCTTACAGGTCGTCCACGCGATCGAGGGCCCCGTCAAGCTCACCCCCTGCTGCCACGACGAGGACACGCTGCCGATCGTCGGCCAGAGCTGCTCCGTCGAAGAGAACTGCCCCATCCAGGGGCCGATCCGGGCGCTGCACCGGCGGATCCTCGGGTTCGTCGCCGACGTCACGCTCGAAGAACTGATGACCGACCTGCCCGAAGCCGAGCCGGAACCCCAACCCGTCGGAGCCCCCGCCTGACCCCCTCGGCCCCGCCTACGCTTGATCCCCGACCCCGTTCGGCCGATCATGCGTAGTATCCCCAAACGCCTCCTTACTTACCTCAGGACACACCGCCATGGGCATCCAGCTCTCCGAAACCGCCGCCCGCGAGATCAAGACCATCATCGAGCAGCAAGAGCTCGACCAAGACAACGTCCGCCTCCGCGTCGGCGTCAAGGGCGGCGGCTGCTCCGGCTTCTCCTACCTGCTCGACCTGACCGAGCAGTTCCGCGACAGCGACGAGAACTTCGAGCAGCACGGCGTCAACATCGTCTGCGACCCCAAGAGCTACCTCTACCTCAACGGCACCTCCATCGACTTCAAAGACGAAGTCATGGGCCGGGGGTTTGTGTTCAACAACCCTAACGCGACCAGTTCGTGTGGGTGCGGTAGCAGTTTCAGCGCCTGACTCCGAATCCGTCTACCCACCACGAAAGACGATTCGCTCAATTTAGTGTTTAAGCGACCGCCCGCCTAAGCTGGCGTTTTTCGCATGCATGCCCATGCGATAAACCCCAGAGCGATCGGGATCACCAATCCGACCAATTGGCTGCTGTAGCCAGCCCACGCGTAGAGATATCCAAAGTCCTCGACCGGCATCCAGTTATGAAAGATGAATCGCGCGGTGCCCGCCAAGAAGGGCCCCGCGATTATCACAGCGACAACTATGGCAAGAGCCCAACCAAGCCGACGGCGAAAAGCTCTGGCCATCGAATCGACCCAGCCTTGGTGGCCACTTGCCTGCCGCCAGGCCACGAAGAAAAGCCCGGACCAGACCAGCACGTGCGCCGCAACGATCCACGGCCCGACGACGATCCGCGGGAACGGCATCGCGAGCGCCAACGCCGCGATCCCGGTGAACACCGACAAGACGGCCGCGGGGACCTCCGCGAGCACAAAAAAACCCAGGATCATCCAGAAGATCCGCCGCCGCCAGACGCGGCCCGGGTCGGCCTCAAAGAACGCCCGATCGACCGTGTCCGCGGCCCCGACACGGCGAGCCGCCAGCAGCACCCGCTCCTCCTCGCTGATCCCCGAGAGCGGGATACGCCGCAACTCGGCTTCGAGGTGGTCCTGCAACTCGTCGAGCTGCTCGGTCCCGATGGATTCACGCGACGCCAACGCGTCACGCCAGCGGCGGATCGAAAGGTTCACGTCGTCGGGCATGGTCGGACTCCCCAAAGTCGGGCGAGGGTGTTGTGGACGTTGACCCACTGGGCCTTCTCGGCGCGGAGGGCCTTGCCGCCGTCGCGGCTGAGCTTGTAGTACTTGCGTTTGCGGCCCGTCTCGGATTTGCCCCAGCGGGACCTGATCAGGCCCTCGCGTTCGAGGCGGTGGAGGACGGGGTAGAGCATGCCGTCGGTCCACTCGAGCTCGCCGCCGGAGAGGGTCTTGACCTCTTGAATAATCGCGTAGCCGTAGGATTCGCCGCGCTCGAGGATCGAGAGGACGAGGGGTCGGCTGGACGCGGCGACGAGGTCCTTGCTGGGCATAGCGGTATTATACATTGTGATTCAATGTATAACAAGCCGTGGCCCGCAACCGTTGGTCGGCGGGGCGTCGCCCCCGTGGCCAGAGCGCCCCCGGCTCCTCGCTTAGCGGGTACGGCCAAGCCGCCCCCGCCGAGGCTCGGGGGGCCGCGAAACGCTGCGCGTCATCCGTTAAGCGCGGGGGTGGGGCGCACCGGGTTCCCCTTCCGCATCACTTGCCAAAGAGCGAGCCCCGCGGTCCGTGTCGGGGTTGCGGTGGCCGGCAACCTTCGACGCGTTCACCGACCGCCAACCCCTCGGCCGTCGACGCGTGGCTCCGACCCCGGAAGGTTCCGGCAAGGTGGTTCCCCGGGCATCGCCACGTCCACGCGTATCCGACAGTCCCGTTCACCGGTTTGTAGACGGCCCCGGCCTTGTCACACGGGGGCCGCCGCACCCGGGTCCGGCTACAGAAGAGCGAACCGCCAAATAGGTGCGCACTTTCGTTGCGCCGGCGTCTGTCGCAAGGAAGTTAAACCTTGGCGACGACAGAAGAAAAAAAATGTTCGGCGGGCGCGGTTTGGTGTCGAGGTTTGGTGCCGCCGTGTGCGCTTTCCGGGGCGGGGGTCACTCGGCCCAGGGCATCGGCGACGGCGGGTCGAACGTCGAGGTCAACTCGGCGGGCTGGTGCGTGTGGGCGACCCGGTAGATCGTCTCGATGATCTCGACGACGTGGGCGGCCTGCCGGCCGGTGACGCGGGGGCGGCGGTCCTCGTCGAGGGCTTCGGACAGCTCGACGACGCCGCGGGCCCACTCGATGCCCTCGAACGGCGGGCGGACGTGGGCGACGGGTTCGAGGTCTTGGCCCAGGGGGGCGGCTTCGACGGGTGAGTGGAAGTCCTGGAAGCTGTCGAGGACGACGGAGCCGGCGTCGCCGTGGATCTCGAAGCGGGCGCCTTGGTGGGTGTTGTTGCGTTGGACGTAGAAGTTGGTGGTGAGGCGGACGGTGACGCCGGACTTGAGCTCGACGACGGCGGTGATGAACTCGGGGGTCTCGATGGTGAAGTCGACGCCCTCTTTGGTTCGGCGGTGGGGGTAGAGGACGGTCTGGTGGGCGGCGGCGACGCGGGCGGCGGGGCCGAAGAAGGTGGTGGCGAGGGTGAGGGGGTAGACGCCGACGTCCCAGAGCGGGCCCACGGCGTAGAACGGGCCGGGCGCGGGGTGCCAGGACTCGATGCGGCCGTGGTTGACCTCGGCGTAGACGAGCCGGGGCGTGCCGGTGACGCCGTTGCGGACCTGTTGCCAGGCGGTCTGTTGGCCCTCGCCGAGGAAGGTGATCGGGGCGCCCGAGAGCGTGACGCCGCGGGCCTCGGCGAGGTCGCAGAGCTCGCTCGCTTGGGCGTAGCTGAGGGCGAGGGGTTTTTCGCTGAAGACGTGCTTGCCGGCGGCGATGGCGGCCTTGGTGACCTCGTAGTGCGCGGTGTGGATCGTGAGGTTGAGCACGGCGTCGACGTCGCCGCGGCTGAGCAGGGCGTCGATCGTGTCGACCGGCTCGCCGCCGAAGTCTTGGGCGTACTCGGCGGCGCGCTCGGGAAGGAGGTCGAAGAAGGCGACCGGGCGGACGTGATCGGGGTAGGCCTGGAGGGTCTGGGCGTAGCGGCGAGCGATGTTGCCGCAGCCGAGGAAGCCGAGGCGGAGGGGGTTAGACGGGGGCACGGGCGGGTTCCGGTGGGGGGGAGCGGGGTGGCCGGCGGTGCCGAGCCGATAACTCGAAAAAACGCGGTTTTGGGGGCGATTTTGTTTGGCGGATCGGGTTGGGGATCATACATTGAAGTTGAAGCACCCGGATGTGCCGCGGCGTCCTGCACTGCAACGAGACGCACCCCCGCCCCCGGAACTTTCGATCGTCGGAAGGGCTCCCCGAAAAGCCATCGATGAGGATCGAAATGGGTCGGCAAACGAACGCGGCCCGGGCCGAACGACCCGCGACGTGATCCTCGCCTAACGCAAGCGCGAGTGAGACCTACGCCGCGGGTTGCTTTTTTGTAAAGACCCAACCGGATGTTTAGCGGGTGACGCGCAGCGTCTGGCGGTTTGTCGTAGCCCCGGCCTTGGGCCCTGCGGAAAGGACGGTTGCGCCGCACCCGCTAAACATTTGCTTCGGTGTGGTTGGACGTGGCGACTACTTTTTGTTCGTGGGCGACCGCAGGAGGCGGACGAGGCCGGTGGCGGTGGCGGCGACGAAGCCGAGGATGGCGGCGGTGGTGAGGTGCGAGCGGCCGCCGTCGAGGCTGTCGGCCAGGACGAGGATCGCGGCGCCGAGGATGATGGAGGCGAGGACGACGGCCCAG
>JBCBSA010000106.1:0-8466 GCA_039819425.1 Planctomycetota bacterium | reverse complement strand
AGCCCCAGGTCTGCGCCGCGTAGGACGGGGCGGTCAGGCGGTTGTGGTAGCGGAACAACACGTCTCGGTAGCGGCGGTCGTCGGCGGAGTCGCCCAGCACCGGCGAGTCGTTGTCCATGAACGTGCCGAAGCCGAAGGCGTGCCGGTGCAGCACGGCGTGGACGTCCACGCCGGGCACCGGTTCGCCCGCGGCATCGACCACCTCGACGACGAGATCGGCCTTGCGGTGGCGGTCGATCCTCGCCATCGCCTCGGCCCGCCAGGGGGCGTCGGGCTCCTGGCCCTCGTAGGTCAGTCGGGTGCGGGCGAGGCTGTCCACGTCGCCGTCGGGCCCGAGGTTCCACAGCGTCACGTTGGCGACCTCGACGGTCTGCGGGATCACGCCCAGGTGGAACACCAGGTTGACCTCGCCGGCGGCGAAGTCGTCCTGCGCCACGGCGCTGAAAAAACGCCGGCTCCACGTCGGGCCCGGTGCGCCGTCGAGCTTGCGGAGTTCGGTCCACCCGCGGGTCCCGCCGCCGGGCCGTTCGACCCCCGTCGCGTCGGTCCCGGGGGCCTGGAGCCAGGCCGTGAACTGGCCGCCGCCCGACTCCTTGTTCGATTCGCCGCGCACGTCGAAGAGCCCGTACAGCACGTCGCCCCGGCGGATCGCCAGCGACGTCGTGGGCGAGGTCAGCTGCGTGTTCCACACCGGGTCGGTCGCCGCTTGCACATCAACGCGTGCGGCCCGGCTGAACTTCTGCCCCTCCGCGTCGACAACCGACAGCGTGGCCCGGGCGGCCGGCCCCGGCCCGCTCATGTCCTCGGGCCGGTGGGCGGCGATGATCAGGTCGCCCTCGGGCCTGAGGTTGCCGAACAGGCTGACATCAATTGTGCCGAGGTCGATTGGATTCCCGTCGATCGGGGTCGACTCCGGCTCGGGGGCCGGCGGTTCGACTTCCGGGGGCGGGGGCGGGTCGTCGGTTGGAGCGCCCGGGGTGACGCCGGGGTCCACTTTCTCGACGCGGACGTCGGCGATCTCGACGGTCTGCACCGCGCTGCCCAGGTGCAGGGCCACCGTCAACTCTTCGGCGGCGTAGTCCCGCGGGACGGTGACCTCGAAGTCGTAGCGCTGCCATTCTTCGGTGGGCACGATGTCGGTCCGTCGCAGCGCCCGGTACTGCCCGCCGAACTCCTGCAGGATGACCGCCACGCTCGGCTCGTCCCCGCCGTCGGCGACGTCGGCCCGGAGGTACACGTGTCCCTTGAGCAGGTCCCCGGTCTCGACGGCCGACCGCGATGTCAGCGTCAACACCTGCGACCACCACGCGTTCGCCGTGGCCTTGGTTACCTCGGCCCGCAGCGCCTCTTCAAACGGCTGGTCCCGGACCGCGACGGTGGAAAACGACGTCGTGTCGGCCGCACCCTCTTGGGCGAGCGGGATCATACGGTCCGTTGTGGGGGCTTCGATCACCGCCGCGCTGATGAAAATCGGGCTTGCTGTGATGGCAATCGCGAGAGTTGATAGTTTCAAAAGTGGGTGGGATCCCGGCCGGGTCATGTGGTTCCGATCAAAGATGAGAGCGTTAAAGTAAAATCGGACGCAGAAGGATGTTCTGCGTCCGAAAGGAGGGGTTCGCATGTAGATGAATTCAAGTGGATTGTGAATTCCCTGCACGCAGATCGGTGCTAGCTCAGAAGCTAGTCAAGAGATTGCGGTTGAGCAAGGAATCCTGATTCAGGTTTTCGACGTGGCCGTCGAGGAACACTTGGTTTTGGGTTTCATTGGAGTGACGCCAGGCAAAGTTGCTGTTCCCGTCGTCGTCGATGCCGTCGGTGAACACGAAATCGTTCGGGGGAGAAGCGTTGGTAGGCAGTGCGTCGAGACCCGGGAACACGGGGTCGTCAATGTCGATACCGGCGGCGACGTTTGCTGCTTCGTTGAGGCCGCCGCCGCCGTCGAAGTAGTTAAGACCCGCGGTACCGGCCGGCGTGCCCGGCCGCCACTGAATGCCGAACGAACTTGCGCTGCCGTTATCAACGTTCTGGGGAGAGTCGGTTACAACGATCTGCTCGGAGGGGTTGGCTTCGCTGTCTAAAGTTGGGCGGCGGATGGTATCGCCGGGGTTGTAAGTAACCGGGTCAACGGGTTCTGTGGCACCAGCCGGGATATTCACGCTCACGAACGTGGCCTGGATGGGGAAGACACGTGGATGCGCTGTGTATGTCAAGGTCGTGCGAGCGTCGGGGTTGAGGGCCGCGGACGGGCACTGGAAAACGTCGCTTCGGTCGAGGTCGTCAAAACCAAAGTTGCCGTCGGCGTCGATGATTCCGGTGAGGATCAAGCTCCAGTCGGCCCCGTTGGTTGTTGACTTGAGGTTGTTGGTGGTGTCCACAAAGCTGGGCGGAAGTAATCCTTTGTACTCGTTGGCGTACGAGCTCCACGCGATGCCGATCTGCCTCAGGTTCGATGAACAGGCCGCGGCGCGTGCCGACTCGCGTGCCGCAGACAGAGCCGGCAGCAGCAGGCCGATGAGCAGGGCGATGATCGAGATGACGACCAAGAGCTCGATGAGGGTAAAGGCGTTTGGCCGGGTTTGAGGGTAGCGGCGAACCATGATGAAATCCTTTCGGGGTGACGAACGTCGAATAAGAACCTTTAAGGTTTAAGAAAAAAGCGGTTTACATTTACGGCTTCAAATCGTTTCGGTCATTCAATACTTTTGAGGTCTGATCGGATTCGACGGGAAGGCCGCGTTTCGGTTAGGGCTTCAGCGGCCGCACCGACTCGCGGGGGAAGAAGACGCCGGAGAAGCGGGCGGCCGTCTCGGCGGGAGTTTCTCCGTCTTTGGTTTTATCCGCTTCGGCCTGGTCCTCGGTGGCGTTAGAGTCGGCGGCGACGTTGGCGTCGATCATCGACAAGAGCTGCTGGGCGGCGAGTTTGCCCAGGCGGGCGAAGCCGACTTCCACGGCCGAGAGCTTGGGGCGGCACCACTGCAGCTCGGCGATGTTTTCCATCGTGAGGAGGCTGACGTCTTCGGGGCAGCGGATGCCGAGTTTTTCGAGGTTGGCCAGGACCTTGGTCGCGGCCCGGATGGGGTTGTTGACGATGACCGCGGTGGGCGGGTTCTTGCCCTTGAGCGTGGCGGCGAGCATGTCGCGGTAGGCCTCGGTCGATTCGGTGTCTTCGGGGATCGACTCGGGGACCATGCGGACGAAGTTTTCGCCCTCGCCGGCGTCCTTGAGGGCGTCGCGGATGCCGCGCCGCCACATGTCGTACATGTGGGAGGGCCACTTGATCTGTTCGGCTTCGGATCCCTCGACGAGCCCGATCCGTCGGTGGCCGAGCTTGAGGAGTTCTTCGGCGGCCAGACGGCCCATCGCGTAGTGGTCGGGCATGATCGAGACGGCGTGGTCCGGGGCGGGCGAGGGGGCGTTGATGATGACGATCGGGGTCTTGGACTGCTCGATGATCTTGAGCTCTTCGGGCTCGACGTGGTAGTCGATGACCAGGCCGTCGAACCGGGCGTCGGCGAAGTCGCTGACCTGTTCCTGCTGGCCGACGCGGACGAAGGCGACGTGATAGCCCGCTTCGCCGAGGCCTTCCATGAGCGGGGTCGTGACGCGGGGCTCGATCCAGTGGGTCTGGGGCTTGTCGGTCGAGAGCATGCCGACCATGTAGGTCCGCTTGGTTTTGAGGGCCCGGGCCCGCCAGTCGACACGGTAGCCCAACTCACGGGCGACCTGCCGGACGCGCTCGGCCCGGGCGGCGGAGCTGGGCCAACTGCCCTTGACTTTGCCGCGGAGCACGTTCGAGACCGTGACGGTCGAAACGTCGCACCGGTCCGCGATGTCTTGTAGCGTCACCATGGCTAGATCTGCAGAAGACCTCGAAAAACAGACGAAACCATCTCGCTTCTAATCAGTTAATTCGGTATTACCGGAGACAGGCCTAAGCGGAATTGACCGAAAACAGCGGCTTGAATTCTTGATCCCTGAACTTGTTCATCGATGAACTTTCTTTACAATACCAAATATCGGTCACCACGCAAGCGGAATCTCTATTTTCCGTAAGTTCAGGCCTTGTCAATGGCTGGGTGCTTTTTTGAGGTCGCACCCGTCGCCTGAAAATCCGGTATTACACGGTTCTTTTGTCACTCCAAGCGGGTTACCCTGCCGTCCATGAGCTTCCACCACTACCAGGTCGTCGACCGCTACCCCGGCAACCCCATCCTCACGGGCCGGGACTTCCCCGACGCTTACCACATCCTCCACGTCTTCAACTCCGGCATCGTCAAGCACGAGGGCCGATACCTCATGGTCTGCCGCTGCGAGGACGCGGGGCTCAAGGCCTACTTCTGGATCGCCGAGTCCGACGACGGCCTGAGCTTCACGCCACGCGACACGCCCATCCCCATGCCCGAAGACGACCCGATGTACCGCAAGTACGCCGAGATCAACATCTACGACCCCCGCGTGACCAAGCTCGGCGACACGTACTACCTCATGCACGCCGCCCACTCCCGCTACGACTGCCGCGGCGCGTTGCAGTCGACCAAGGACTTCGAGACCTTCACCTGGCACGGCTTCATCACCGACGCGGGCAACCGCAACCTCGTGCTGTTCCCCGAGAAGTTTCCCAGCCCCTCCGGGGGCGGCGACGACTACGTCCGGCTCGACCGGCCGCTGACGACGTGGGACTCGGGCGACATGTGGATCAGCTACTCGAAGGACCTGATCCACTGGGGCCGAGGCGACTGCATCCTGCCCAAGAGCCGGGTGCCGTGGGCGTGGAGCAAGGTCGGGGCCGGGGCGGTGCCGATCAAGACCGACAAGGGCTGGCTCAACATCTTCCACGGCGTGCGCAGCCAGGCGAAGGCCCACCTCGTCTACCAGCTGGGCGTCTGCGTCCACGACCTCGAGGATCCGTCGAAGATCGTCGCGTTGTCACGCAAGCCGATCCTGACGCCGACGACCGGCTACGAGCTGATCGGCCAGACGCCCAGCGTCGTGTTCACCGCCGGCGTCGTGCCCGAGGACGACGGCAGCATCAAGCTGTACTACGGCGGCGCGGACACCGTGCAGTGTGTCGGCTTCACGACGGTCGAACGCCTGCTCGCGCTGTGCGACGAGCCGTGAATAACCCGGCATGAGCCGATCCCATCGCCCCAACATCCTGCTGATCATGACCGACCAGCACCGCGCTGACGCCCTGGGCTTCGCCGGTCAAAACTTGATGCGCACGCCTCACTTCGACGCGCTGGCCGCCGGCGGCTGCGTAATGCAACAGGCCTATACGCCGATCCCGCTGTGCATGCCCGCTCGCACCTGCCTCATGACCGGCCGCACCGCCAGCTCGCTCCAACTGCTCGACAACCAGATCGTCCTCGGCCCCGACGCCGAGAACCTGCCCAACGCCCTCGCCGCCGCGGGCTACCGCCGCGCCATCTTTGGCAAGAACCACTGCTTCACCGACGACGCCCTGGCCGATTGGGACGCCTGCGAGGTCTACGGCATCCACGGCAAGGAGCACCCCCCTTCCCGCACCCCACCCACCGAAGCGGACCAGGCGATCACCCGCTGGCGTCAAAACGATATCCCCTATTTCGAGTCACCGATCCACGCGCCCCAGCCGGGCCGCGCCGAGGACGACCCGGCCGTGCGCCAGACCGACGACGCGCTGCGCTTCCTCGAAGAGTCCGACGACGACCGGCCGTTCTTCATGTACCTCAGCTACGAGGCGCCGCACTTCCCCTACGTGCTGCCCGAGCCGTACTTCGGCCGCACCCGCCCCGAGGCCATGCCCGGCCCCGCCCCGCGCCCGCCTGGCGACCCCGCCCGGCTCGACGCCCAGTACTTCGGTACGGGCCTCGATCGGGCCAGCCACGACGATGTCCGCCACGTGCAGGCCACCTACCTGGGCATGATCGAGCTGGTCGACGAACAACTCGGCCGGGTGATGCAGAGCCTCGAACGCGCCGGGCAGCGCGACAACACCCTCGTGGTCTTCTGCAGCGACCACGGCGACTTCTGGGGCGCCCGCGGCCTCATCGGCAAAAGTACCGTGCTCTACGAAAGCCTGCTCCGCGTCCCCATGGTCCTCGCCGGCCCGGGTGTGCCCGTCGGCCGAAGCAGTGATGCCGCCGTCGACCTCACCGACCTAGCCCCGACCCTGCTCGACTTGGCGTATCAGCCCGCGCTGCCCTCGGCTCAGGGCCGCAGCTTTGCCGAGTCGCTGCACGACGCCGGGCATCCGCACCGCCGCTACCTCGTCGCCGAGCACGCTTTCGGCCGCGACCACGGCACGCCTCCCGAAGCAATCCGGCAGGCTCTTGAAAACCGCGGAGCCCTGCGCGAGCGACACGGTGAGGCGTGGTTTCTCGACCTGCTCCGCGGCCCAACCGCCTCCATCCTTGACACCCATATTGGTATCAAATGGATCGGCCACGACGCCGACCGCGAAGAGTTGTACGACCTGAATACCGACGCCATGGAGACGAACAACCTTGCCGATGACCCGACGCAGTCGGAACAACTCGGCCGCCTCCGCACACTCCGGCAAAGCCTCGATCTGACTCGGATAGATTTGTTTGCTCAAGTCCGGGCTGACGCACGATAAGCATCGCCTAGAAGAATAGATCGGTCATACGGAGTACACGTGAATTTCACAACGGCCTCAGGTCGATCGGTCGGGTGGCGACTTTGAGGTCGCGGTAGCGGACGTGGGTCTTCCACATGCAGCGCAGGCCGACGTGGCCCTGGCGGAGGATGGGGCCGCAGGTGGCGTGGGCCGAGTCTTGGGCGTCGATGACGAGCTTGCCGCCGAGGGCGATGCGGAGGCGGGTCCCGTCTTGACGGATTTGCAGCTTGTGCCACTGGTTCTGAGCCAGGCGGTCGGGCAGGCACCGGTAGCCCATCGGCATGAGCCAGGGCTGCTTGAACAGGCCGACGGACGCGCGGCGGTGCTCGGCGTCGTCCATCTCGCGGAAGTACTCGAGGTGGTAGTTGCGGACGTGGTCGCCGAAGACGGTGCGCATCGTGCCGTCGATGCGGCGGGGTTCGTCGGCCATGAAGTCGTTGCCCTGGATGCCGGCCGCCTGGAAGCACAGCAGCAGCAGGCCCTGTTCCTTGAGCGGCATGAACTCGTACTCGAGGTACAGCTCGCCGCGGAAGAAGTCTTCGGTCCAGAGGTAGCCCTGGCCGGTCTCGATGCCCTCGCGGCTGCGGAATTGGGTGTCGGGCGTGCGGACCTCGATCCCGTCGGGCGTGGCACGCACGCAGCCGGGCATGCCCTGCTGGTAGAAGCGGTCGAGGTGTTCGGGTTTGCGGAGCGAGAGGGTGAGCTGGTCGACGAAGCCGTCGCCGGGGGCGGGCGAGAGGTCCGCGGCTTCGAGGTCGTGGCCGAGGTAGGTGCGGGCGAGGCGGTCGCGGGCGGCGTCGGTCTCGGGCGTGGCGCTGTCGGCGTCGTGCGATTCGATCCAGGCGTCGTCGGCCGCGCCCTCGAAGAACCGCAGGTCGGCCATGGCCCAGTTCGGGTGGCCGGCCACCAGCGTCGGCCCGCACGCGTCGAAGCGCATCGGGTGGTAGGTCGGCGACGAGCCGACGCGGACGCCGTTGAGGTAGATGAACGCTTCGCTGGCGGGCCGGTCCCAGGTGAGCACGAGGTGATGCCAGGTCATCGCGGGCACGGACCAGTGGTCGATCTGGGTGATGGCTTTCTGCTGCGGGTGGTAGGCGCCGGGTTTTCGGGAGGTGCCGTCGCCGTAGACGGGGCCGTGGAAGAATTTGGCGAACAGGCTGCGGTACCAGCTCATGCTGTAGACGAGCGCAAAGCGGCGTTCGTCCCACCGGCCGATTGGGCCGGGGCCGCGGACGCCGTCGGGCAAGACGACGTCGTCCGGTTCGTCGAGGTCGTCGGCGATCAAGGGGACGTAGTACGCGGCGGGGTCCCAGTCGGGGACTTTCTCGGGGGTGTGCCAGACGCCCAGATCGTCGATGGATAGGAGCCAGAGCGACATCGCGCCGCGCTCGGCGTTGAGCGTGTGGCCGGGGAAGCAGGCGCGGCTGTGGACGCTGCCGGCCACCCAGCCGGCGCGGCCGTCGTGGGTGAGCTTGGACCACGGGCCGGTACGGTCGGCGGGAGGCGTCGGGGGTTCGAGATAGCGGTGGCGAGGTTGAGATCGGGGATGATTCATCAGAGCCAGGACATCAGCATTAGCGGTGTTGCGGCGTAAGGCTCCGCCGTCGATCGCGTCGCGTCAGCAGCAGCGTGACGATCAATACGCCGGCGGCCGCCGGCTCGGGGACGAGCACCAGTTGTACCATCGCATCTCCGGACGCCAGGACTACGCTCAGCGGCTCGCCTACGGCTGTGTCCAGCCCGGTTGAGAGCTCCGCCGCGGCCGGCTGCGACGGAGCGAGGCCAAACCCTAGCGGGCATCTTGGCCGACGGAACCGCTTTCGCCTTCGAGTTGCTCGCCCCGTCGC
>JBCBSA010000105.1:0-8468 GCA_039819425.1 Planctomycetota bacterium | reverse complement strand
CTACGAGAAGCACAAGGACGACGACGGCTTCGTGTACGTGGCGGCCACCGTGCGTGAGCCGACGTACACCAGCAACGCCGGCCAACCCGCGACGGTGCGCAAGCGGCTGGGCAAGGGCAAGTTCGAGGTGGTCGAGACGCCGCACACGCTCGGCGTGCCGGGCGGCCTGACGCACGTGGCCAACACCGGGGACGTGCTGCAGCTGGCGTTCGGCTTCCGCGACCGCGTGCCGGGCTACGGCCGGCAGATGGACGACGTCATGGCGTGGCGTGGGGACTTCTACGACACGGATTACCAGTACAACGTGCATTCGATTTCCGGCGAGCCGGTGGTGATGCGGCAGTGGGGCCCCGACACCGACCGCCGCAACGGTTATCAGGTCGACGACGTGCCGCACATCGAGCCGGTCGCCGGCGCCGAGGTGGAGATCGAGCGTGACGAGGCGGCGGGGATCACGACTTACGAGCTCGCGATCCCGCGGTCGGAACTGACCCTGTTCGACCCGGGCGAGCTGAGCGTGCGCTTTGCTTTCATGTTTCGCGAAAACGACACACGCGGTCGGCTACAGTGGGCCGAGGCGGCGGGCGTGTTCGACCACTGGTTGAACTACGGCACGTTCGCGCCGACCTGGGCGATGTCTTACCCCTGCCAGACCTTCTTCGGGATCGAGCCTTGAAACACCACCGAGTCCGGGCCACGTCGTTTCTACGGGGTGTCGCGGCTCTGGCCTGCGGTTTCGGGCTCTTGGCGTACGGGTGGCCGGCGTCGGGCGACGCGCTCGACCGGGTCGGCACGTGGGACGGCAAGACCCCGACGGCCACGCTGGACGGCCCCTACGAAGACGCACTGCAGATGCAGGTCGAGTGGCCGCGCCACTCGTTCATGCTCACGCCGTGGCGGGCGTACATGGACACCTGGCCCGCCACGCGGTTCCTCGACTCGATGGGGACCAACGGCCTGCACAACCGCGGGAACCTGCCGATCTCCCACGGCCTGGGCAAGGTCATGCGGGACGTCGGCCTGACCCACACCCGCCTCGAGTTCGCCTGGAGCCACTTCGACTACGACGACCCCACCCAGCTCAAGCCCGAACACCGCGAGAAGCACCGGGCCGAGCTGGAGATATGCCGGGAATACGGCATCCGGCCGATTATCCTGCTCAACGGCAACCACGGCGCTCCGTGCCCGTTCCTCCGGCACCCGGTGAGGCTGGTCGAGCCCGCCGAAGCGGGCTCGCGCACGGTCGTCATCGACCGGGACCCCGGGATCCAGCCGGGCCGTACGGGGCTGATGACCCGGTACATGTTCCGCGGCAAGCTGCGGGGGCGGAAGATGGGGTTCCCGCTTATTACCTCGGCGGAGCGTATGGGGCCCAAGCGTTTAGTCTGTACGCTCTCGGCGCCCCTCGCCGAGGCGCTGCCCGCCGGGCCGCAGCCGCTGTTCACGCTGAAGTATCCGCCCTACGGCGGCAAGACGCTGGCCGACGGCACGCCCAACCCCGGGGCCCAGGCGTTTATCGACGGCTGGCGGCTGTACACCAAGGCCGTGACCGACTTCGCCGTCGAGGTCATGGGCACCCGCGGCTCGGACGACATGGGCTTCGACCTGCACGTGTGGAACGAGTATTCGTTTGGCAGCGACTTCCTCTGGGAAAAGAGGTACTACGACCCGCCGCGCGAATTCAGCGAGTGGATCCGCTACCGCAACCACGGCCGGGAGTATCGCCCCGGCCTGCGGTGGGAGCACGAGCTGATCCTGCCGGTCACGGTGGACTACGTGAACGACCCGGCGAACGGGCTGCCGGGCGTGCAGGTCGTCAGCGGTTTTTCCAACCAACGCCCGTTCGACAACGGCACGACGATGTGGCCCGGCCAGGCGGGGCTGGGCAAGCACCTCTACTCCCGGCTCGACCCGCAGCGGCGCAACGGGATCAGCCTGGGCATCGTCGGCCCCGACTCGCTGAACCCACGCCTCGCCAAGCTCCGCGGCGTCGATGCCCGCGGTGAACTCGCGGGCACCGCCGATGGCGAGCCCTACTTCGTGCCGTCCTTCGTGATCAGCCACCCCGAACAGAGCTTCTACGCCTACCAGACCGAGTTCATCGTCCGCGACCTCCAGCCGATGCCCGGGCCGTTCAAAAACCACTTCCGCTACGGCCACCCCGGCGACGGCCGGTACGCCGAGGTCTGGTTCACCGAGTACAACCAGTACAAGTGGTTCTTCGCGGACCAGACCGCGAAGGCCGCCGAGGTCGAGCTCGACGACCCCCGCCTGCTCGACCTCGTGGACCACGTCGCCGCCAAAAGCCTTCTCCGCAGCAGCCTTTTTTTCGTCCACAAGGGCGTCGACCGCATCTACAACTTCACGATCGTGGCGAACCCCAAGAACCACCAGTTCGTGCTGGGGTTCGCCATCATCCAGCCGCGCTTCACCGGGGTGCTCGAACGCCTCGGCGACCGCGTCACCGCGTCCGACATCGACCAACTCGGGGCCCAGATCGGCACGCTGTACCGCACCCGCCGCGCGTTCGAAGGTGCGCAACCCATGGCTGAGGCCCGGCCGCTGCGCGTCGCCCAGGTCGTCGAGCACCAGCCCCGCCTGGTGTTCCGGGGCGACGGCCCCTCCGGAACGCCCGGCGCACCGGACCGTTTCCACCGCGACGACCTGGCCGTCCTGCCCTACCAACTCGACGCGCGCACGTTCATCGTGCCGTACTACGTCGTGACCCGGAACCTCGCGCACGTCTGGGACGAGTCGCGTCCCCTGCTCGACCCGGCCCGGTACGACATGCCCGACCAGGACTTCGAGGTCGTGCTGGAAAACCTCGCCGGCGTCGGGGCGCGGGTGAGCGTATACGACCCGATGACCGACCGCGCGTTGCCGGTCGAGGTTCTCGAGGCCGACGGCGACTCGATCCGTGTGAAGGTGCCGACCGTGGACTACCCGCGGCTGCTTCGCATCGAAGAGGCGTCGGCGGGCCCGCTGGTGACTGACCCGGTCCTGCAGCGGACGGGCCAGGACTCCGCCGAGCTCACGTTCGTGAGCAACGGCGACGCCGAGGCGACGGTCACGTGGGGCGCGTTCCCCGGGCGCGAAGGCCGGGAGACGACGCGGTCGGTGCGGGCCGGCGAAGCGGTGACGGTCGAACTCAACGGGTTCCGAGACGGCAGCGCCGCGCGGGTGCGTCTGTCGGCCAACGGGCTGGAAGCGGTCTGGCCGCGCTGGGACCACGACACCGACGGGGCATTCGACACGCCCATGGGGGGCGGTGCGTCGCGGCCCCGCCTCGCCGGCGGTTCGGCTCGGCCAACGCCGTCGTCTCCGCGGGACGCGGGGTTCGAGCTACCGAGTCTCGACGCCGCGTCGAAGCCTCACGGCTTTGAGGTCAACGAGCGGTTGGCCACGCCGGTCGCGGGACGCAAACAGACCTGGGAGGTCGCGGGGGCGACCGTGTCGTTCGTCGAGGGCTTGAGGTCGACGCTGCGGGGTCGGCTGCCGCAGACGAGCCTGTCCGACAGCGTGGACGTGACGGCCGGCACCTGGGGCGGTGTCCCGGCGTGGCGGATCGACTACCTGCTGGACCTGGCCGCGCACCCCGGGGCGACGAGGTCTTCGCAGTTGTACTGGGTCGCGCCGTGCGGCGACGGGTACGTCGTGATGGTGATCCCCTCGGAGGGGGGGGCGACGCCCGCGGCCGAGGCCCGGGCCAAGGACGCGGTGGTGTTTGAGGCGGAGCCGGGGTGACCACGACATGACCAAGAAACCCAACCTGCTCCTGGTGTTGACCGATCAGCAGAGCTGCTGGACGCTCGGCTGCTACGGCGGCACCCTAATCGAGACGCCCCACATCGACCGCCTCGCGGCCGAGGGGATGACGCTGGACCACTGCATCACCCCCAGCGCGGTGTGCACGCCGTCGCGAGGCTGCCTGCTGACCGGCCAGTACCCGCACCAGCACGGCGCGCGGCACAACGACCTCGAGCTCAACCGCGACGCGCGGACCTGGGCCCATCAGCTGTCCGACGCCGGCTACCACACGGGCTACGCCGGCAAGTGGCACCTCGACGGCAAGACACGGCCGGGCTGGGTCCACCCGGAACGGGCGTGCGGCTTCCGGGACGCGCGGTTCATGTTCAACCGTGGTCACTGGAAGAAGATCACGCAGGACGTGCCCAACGCCGAGCCGACGGTGTTCGTCGAGGACATTATCGGCGACGAAGAGAGCTACCCCACCGACTGGTTGACGCGCATCACGCAGGACTTCCTGAACGACCAGGCGCAGAACCGCCCGGACCAGCCGTTCGCGTTCATGCTCTCGATCCCCGACCCGCACGGGCCGTACCGGGTGCGCAAGCCCTACGACACGATGTACGACCCGGCGGCCATGCCGATCCCCGAGACCTTCGACCAGACGGACCTGCCGGACTGGGCCGCGGAGCTGCGCCGCGAGCACTACGGCCGGGACCACCCCGACCCCAAGGGCCTTCTTCGGCACAACATGTCCCAATACTGCGGCGAGGTGAAGCTCATCGACGACCGCATCGGCGACCTGCTGGCGACGCTCGGAGCCAACGGCCAGCTCGACGAGACGATCGTCGTGTTCTGCTCGGACCACGGCGACTATATGGGCGAGCACGGGCTGATGGAGAAGAACTGGGTCTACGAGAGCACGTACCGCGTGCCGTTCATCGTCCGCTACCCCGAGGCCGTGCCGCGGGGCAGTCGGCTGGACCGGCTCGTGTCGTTCGTGGACGTCCAGAGCACGCTGCTGGGCCTGATGGGCGTGCCGGCGGCCGGCACGGAGGCGGGGCGCGACGCGTCGCCGCTGCTCCGCGGCGAGGCGGTCGACGGCTGGGTGGACGAGGCGTTCCTGCACCACGCGAGCCTCAACATGGCCGGCATCTTCACCGACCGCTTCGAGCTCGCCCACGTCCGCGACAGCGAAGACTCGGTGTTGTTCGACCGCCGCGAAGACCCGCTGCAGGTGAACAACCTGTTCCGCGACCCGGCCTACGCCGAAGAGATCGACCGCCTCAACGCCCGCATCCTCGAGCACCACGACGAGGTCGGCACGCCCGGGCAGGACTGGCTGCGTGCCGCGATCACCGCCGCACCCACCGCCCGTTGATCCCAATCCTCGCCCGCTCACGGCCGCGGCTTGCCGTGGAAGCCGACACCCGCCCGCTCCGCTACGGCATCTCGCCCAAGCCCAACCCTCAATATCGATGGAGCCCCGTATGAACCGACGACTCGACGTTGCGTGCCTGGATTGTTCCGCCCGGTGTCGGGGTGTCCTGGGGGCGGTGGTGTTGCTGGCGGGCCTGATGGCCGTCGGCGTGCCGCCGGCCGCGGCCGCGACGCCCGCCGACCTCCTGGGGTCGCACGTCTCGAACGCCGGCGAACGCAAGCGCGACGCCCGCAACCGGGCGATGATGAACCTGATCGCCGACCTGGGCATGAAGTGGGTCCGCCTGACGGGCGGGAAGCACCAGTGGCACACCCACGGCAAGCCGTCGCCCGAGTTATTCGACCCGATGGTCCGCTACGCCGAGCGCCGCGGGCTCGGTGTGTTCATCCAACTCGACTGGCGTCAGGACCTCGACGGCGGGTCGATCACGGACTTCGACTGGGAAGCGGTCGGCCGGGCCTTCGCCGACCACTTCGGCGACCGGGTCTCGGTGTACAGCATCCTCAACGAGGTCGACCACGCCCAGTCCGTCGAGAAGCCGGCCCGGGTCGCCCGGGCGGTCGGGGCGTTCGCCCAGGGGGTCAAGTCCGTGGACGAGTCGCTGATGGTCGGCACGCCGGGGATGGGCGGCACGCCGATGTCGCCGAAGAAGACCGACGCGCTGCTCCGCGTGATGGGCCCGCTGATCAACCGCGGCCTGCTGGACGTGATGAACCTGCACAGCTACCAGGACATCAAGAAGGGCCACCCCTCGAACATCCTCGAGACCTCCGAGTGGTCGCCGTCGAACAACTTCCTGCGGTCCAAGCGCGAGGCGGGGGTCCGGGTGAACGTCCGCCGGTCGGCCGGCGAATTCAACTACCGCGAGTGGTCCTCCCTCGGCGCGACGCCCGAGTCGCGGGGCCAGGGGTTCTTTACCACCGTCTGGGATCAGCTCAACGCCGTCGGCGACGACGGACCCGACGACGGGGCGTTGGTCTTCGCCCTGGTCTACGGGATCTGGAGCGACGACGACGGCACCGACGGCAAGCGCTACCGCGGCTTCCACATGGCGACCGAGTACACCTGGGAAGAAAACGGCAAGTACATCTGGAAGCCCGCCACGACCGGCCAGGCGCTCAAGAACACGATCGACAACACCCAGGGCATGCACTTCATCCACCGCGACCCCTACGACAAGGGCGTCGCGATCCTCCGCGGAAACGGCCGGAAGATGTGGATGTGGCACAACCGCACCGGCTTCTCCCGGCTCGACAACCCCGAGTTCGTCGAGATCACCGGCCTGCCCGCCGACGCCACCGAACTCAAAATCCTCCGCTGGGACAGCACGCTGGCGCAACCGTTCAAGACGATCCCGCTGTCCGGCGGGCAGACCTCGGCCGTGATCGACACGCGCGAGAGCCTGCCCTTCGGCGAGACCTACCTGATCGTGGCCGACAGCGAAAACGACGGCGGCGAGACGGGCGGCCTCGATCGCGGGCGCGCCTCCGCCGCCGAGCCGTCTTGAAACGTGTTGTCCCCCGGCCGTCGTCGGGTCGGCTAGGCCCCAAGGCCCCGGTGCCGGCGGACCTGGCCGCGGAGCGCGGCGACGGCGCGTCGCCCCTTGTCGGGCGTGAACCGCATCCTCGGCCACGCCACCGCCAGCACCGGCTCGTCGCCGGCGTCCACCAGCCCCGGGCACGCCACCGCCACCACGCCGGGCCGGGTCTCTTCGTGGTTCCACGCCACCCGCGTTCGGGCCACCTCTTCCAGCTCCCGCCGCAGCTTCACGCTCCGCTCCGCCGCCACCAAATCCGGGAACCGGCTCAGCAGCAGTTTGCCCTGCGCTCCGGTCCGCAGGTCGTGGTGCGTCGTCGGCGCGGGGGCGACCCGCACCGCGTGGTCCCACTCGACGAAGTCCAGGTGCACCAGCGTCCGCCCCTCCCGCACGCCCAGCAGGACCAGCTCTTTCACCTTGGCCGAGACCGCCTCGAGGATCGGTCGGTACCGCCGGCGGAGCTCGTCGTAGCGGTCGCCCTTGGCCAGCCGACGGAACGCCGGTGTTATCCGGACCGCGCCGTCGGCCCGTTCGACCAGGCCCCGGGCGGCGAGGGTGTTGACGATCCGCGCGGCGGTGGTGCGCGGCACCCGGGTCGCCGCGGCCAGCTCGTTGATCGACGCGCCGTCGGGCCGGACCGACAGCAGGGCGATCAGGTCCAACGCCTTGAGCAGGGAGGTCGAGATGCTGCGGTCCTGGGCCACAAAATTAACCGTATTGCGGTTATTTGTAGCCGTTTAATTGACGCCGCACAAGCGCCGCGTCATCGTTCAGGCATGCCCACCACACCCCCCGACACCGGCCCGACCACGCCGCCCGCCGGCGACGCCGAGCGGATGGCCTGGTGCAAACGTCACCTGTTCTCGGCGGTGGTCGGGGACGTGATGGACCTGGCCGGGCTCCGCCACCAGTTCCTGCCGCCGCGGGTCCAGCCGCTGCGTGAGGACATGGTGGTGGTGGGGCGGGCGATGCCGGTGCTCGAAGCCGACGACGCCGGTGGCGAGGGCCCCGGACGCACCAACGACCTGCTCAACCGGCCCTTCGGCCTCATGCTCCGCGCCCTCGACGACCTCCGCCCCCACGAGGTCTACCTCTGCACCGGCTCCTCGCCGACCTACGCGCTCTGGGGCGAACTCATGAGTACCGCCGCCCGCAACCGCGGCGCCGTCGGGGCCGTCGTCAACGGCTACTCCCGTGACACCAAAGGCATCCTCGCCCTCGACTTCCCCACCTTCTCCTACGGCCGATACGCCCAGGACCAGCGCCCCCGCGGCAAGGTCATCGACGTCCGCTGCCGACTCACCATCGACGCCGTCGCGGTCGACCCCGGCGACCTCGTCTTCGGCGACCTCGACGGCGTCTGCGTCGTCCCCCGTGAATACGAAGACGACATCCTCGCCGCCGCGTACCAGAAGGCCGTCGGCGAGAAGCAGGTCTTCGAGGCCATCAAGAACGGCATGCTCGCTCAGGACGCCTGGGACAAGTTCGGCATCATGTGAACTCACCCGCCCACGGACCCCGCCCGCCACGCCCATGAAAATCACCGAAGTCAAAGTCTGGCTCGTCGAAGGCGTCAAGTACAACTGGACCCTGCTCAAGGTCTTCACCGACACCGGCCACACCGGCGTCGGCGAGGCCACCAACTGGCCCGGCTCGCCCATCATCGAGGCCGCCGCCCGCCACGTCGGGCAGCGCGTCGTAGGCCTCGACCCGATGCGCACCGACTTCATCTGGACCAAGCTC